>NZ_JBHXSK010000050.1:13444-87138 GCF_042716195.1 Streptomyces sp. NPDC058683 | reverse complement strand
ACTCCCCCCCCCCGCCCCGGGGGTGTGCCCCGCCCGCCCCCCCCCGGGTGGCGCCCAACACGGGGCCGGGTGCGGCGCCACCGGGCTGTGGGGCTGGACTGCCCGCGGCCTAGCGGGGGTTGAAGACCACACTCGCGAAGTGGACGCTGCCGGCCGCCGAGTGCCCGGCGGGGATCCGGCGCGCGGTGCCCTTGCACTTCTGCTTGCTGTAGACGACGAGCGCCTTCTTCGTGGCGTTCTGCGGACCGCGCGCCTCCTGCGCCATGTCGAGGCACTTGCGCTCCGGCGGGTTCTGGATGGCGTACGCCTTGCCCTGAGGCCCCACCCAGACGAACGACCCGTCGGCGGCGGCGGCCGGGCCGATGGTGACGACGGCGAGGACGAGCCCGCCGAGAGCGGCGGTGAGCGGACGGCTGAGACGCATCGTGATGTCCTTCGTGAGCGGTGAAAACGGTGACGACGGTGAAACGGTCGGTGACGACGGAATCGACGGAAGAGACCGAGACCCGGCGCCATCACACACCGTCATCGCGCCCGTACGCTCCGGCGACACGGAAACGTCCCACGTCCGGGGGACCCTCGTCGGCGTGTCGTGGCGCTCCGGCCCGGCGCGCGGGGCGGTGGTCCCGAGGGCAAGTGCGGGACCGGTGACGGTGGTTGATCGATGCCCGTCACCCGTGCGCCTGTTACTGAGGAGGCGCGGGAACCGTCGGCGATTCATGGACGCTAAATGCGGGACATAAGAGTAAATTCCCGACCATTGCTTGCGAGAGGTGTCACCGGCGGACGGGGCAAGGGATGAGCACGGACGAGGGTGTCGCGGTGACGACCGGGATCGCGCGACTGCACGACTCGCCCGGACTCGCCGGGCCCGGCCGGTTCGCACTGGTGACCAACCACGCCGGAGTCCTTCCCGATCTGCGCCCGGCGGCGCCCGCGCTGCTGGCGGCGGGCGCGCCACTGACCTCCCTGTTCGGCCCCGAACACGGGGTGCACGGGACCGGCCAGGCCGGCGAGTCCGAGGCGGTCCGGTCCGACCCGGACACCGGCCTGCCGGTCTACGACACCTACCGGCGCGAAGGCGGGCACCTCGACAAGCTGTTGATCGACAGCGGCGTCGACGCCCTGGTGTACGACCTCCAGGACATCGGGGCCCGGTTCTACACCTACGTGTGGACCATGTTCGACCTGATGGTCTCGGCGGCCCGCACCGGCGTCCGGTTCGTGGTCGCCGACCGGCCGAATCCGCTCGGCGGACTCGTCAGCGAGGGCCCGCTGCTGGACCCGGCGTGGGCCAGCTTCGTCGGGCGCGCCCCGATCCCCGTCCGGCATGGTCTCACCTGCGGCGAACTCGCCCGGCACCTCAACGCCTCCGCCGTGCCCCAGGCGGCGGGCGGTGCCGTCGAGTTGACGGTCATCGAGGCCGTCGGCTGGCAGCGCGCCATGGACGCCGAGGCCACCGGCCTGCCGTGGATCGCCCCCTCGCCGAACATCCCGACGCCCGCGACCGCCGTCGTCTACCCCGGCACCTGCCTCTTCGAGGGGACGAACCTCTCCGAGGGCCGCGGCACCACGCAGCCCTTCGAGATCGTCGGCGCCCCCTACCTCGACGCACGGTTCGCTCCGGCGCTCGCCGAACTCGGCCTGCCCGGAGTGCACTTCCGCGACCTGCGTTACGTGCCGGCCTTCCACAAGCACGCCGGGCGGCCGCTGCGCGGAGTCCAGCTGCACATCACCGACCGCGGGGCGTTCGCACCCGTACGCACCGCCGTCGCGATGCTCGGCGTGGTCCGCCGGCTGTACCCGGACGACTTCGCCTGGCACTCCGTGGACGGCGGCGCCGAGGGGACCGGCCACCGGCACTTCGTCGACCTGCTGTGGGGGTCCGACCGGTTGCGGCGGACCGTCGACGCGGGCGAGGACCCGCTGCCGCTGTGCGATCCGCCGGCCCCGCCCGGCCGGTGGGCCGGCGACGACGTACTGCTCTATCCCGCAGAACTGGCCTGCCCGGAAGGACGATCCCGTCGATGACCGACCGCACGACGACAACCCCCGCCGGGATCCGTGGCTTTCGTGCGGGCGACGGTCCCCAGGTGGTGGAGGCCTGGCGCCGCAGCGCACCGGCCGACCCCATCACCCCGGACCGCTTCCGCACCCTGGTGCTGCTCGACCCCAACTTCGATCCCGAAGGGCTGCGGATCGCCGTCGACGGGGACCGGGTGGTCGGCGCCGCCTACGCGGTGCGGCGGCAGACACCGATGGCCGGTACCGACCTGGAGCCGGAGCAGGGCTGGATCCCGTTCTTCTTCGTCGCCCCGGACGCCCGCGGGCGCGGACTCGGCCGCCGGCTGCTGACCGAGGCCCTCGACTGGCTGCACGGCCACGGCCGTACCCGGGTGGACTTCTCGGCGTACACCCCGAACTACGTGTTCCCGGGTCTGGACACCGAGGCCTACCCGGAGGCGGCCGGGCTCCTGGAGTCGCTGGGCTTTCGCACGCTGTACGAGGCGGCCGCGATGGACCGCGGCCTGGTCGGCTACCGCCTCCCGGACGACGTCGCACACCGCCTGGACCAACTCACCGGGCGGGGCTACCGGTTCGCCACCCCGGCCGACGACGACCTGGTGGATCTCCTCGCGCTCGCCGGGCGCGACTTCGGTCCGGACTGGGCGTGCACGATCCGGGCGTGTCTGGCCGCGGGCACACCGCTCGACCGGATCGTCGTCGCCCGCGACCCGGCCGGCCGCATGGTCGGCTGGGCGATGCACGGCGCGTTCGACTCGGTGGACGAACGGTTCGGCCCCATCGGGGTGCTGGAGGAGATGCGCGGCACCGGACTCGGCGAAGTCCTCCTCCACCTGGTCCTGGAACGGATGCGGGCCCTGCGCGCCCACTCCGCGTGGTTCCTGTGGACCGGCGCACAGTCGCCGGCCGGCCACCTCTACCGCAAGACCGGATTCACCACGACCCGGGTGTTCCGCGTGCTGCGCCGCGAGGCCGCCGCCCGATGACACCGACACCCCCGGCTGGCCGGCTGAGCCGCCGTCACCTCGCGCTCGCACTGCCCTCGACGCTGCTCGCGTCCGGCTGCGGCGCGCCGTCGCGGGGCACCGGGCGGCCCGGGGACCCGGTCGTCCTCACCCTCCTCTCGCACTACGCCAGCGGGGAACTCAAGAAGGCCCTCCAGAGCCCGGTCGACGAGTGGAACGCCACCCACGACCGGGTCAAGGTGGCGACCAAGGCCGTCGAGTTCACCGACCTGCTGACCACGTTCATGGTCCGCCAGGCCGCGGGCCAGGGCGCCGACATCCTCCAGCCGTACTGCCTGTGGAACGGCCAGCTCGTCCAGGCCGGCGTCCTGCGGCCGGCCCCGGCCGGGCACGCCGCGGAGATCAGGCGCGGTTACGGCGCCGCCGCAGTCGGCTCCTCGTCGGTGGCGGGCCGGGTCTACGGCTACCCCACCGAGACGCAGACGTACGCCCTCTACTACAACAAACGGCTGTTGCGCGAAGCCGGCGTCGACGGACCCCCGCGCACCTGGCGGGAGCTGGAGGAGACGGCGTACCGCACCGCCCGGCGGGACGGCTACGGCAACACACTTGTGCAGGGGTTCGGCCTGTCGACCTACGACGACTCCACGACCGTCGGCCAGACCCTCGCTCTGCTCAACGCCGCCGGCGGACGGTTCGTCGCCGCGGACGGCCGGAGCACCGTCATCGACTCGCCGGCCGGCCGGGCCGTGCTCGACCTGGAGCACCGCCTCGTCGCCAGGGGCGCGAGCGCCCCCGGCGTCAACGTCTACAAGGCCTTCGCGTCCGGGCAGGTCGCCATGGTGATCAGCGCCGGCTGGTGGACCGCGAACCTCAAGTCCCTGATGGGCGAGGCCTACCGCGACGTCGGCGTGGCGCCCGTGCCCCTCCCCGAGGCGGACGGCCGACACGCCACGCTCTCCACCGGGTTCATGCTCGGCGTCAACACCGCCAGCGAACACCCGCGCGAGGCCTGGGAGTTCCTGCGCTGGCTCAACACCGAGAAAGTGCGCGGCGCCACCCGGATGAGCGCCCTCCAGGTGTCCGTCGGCTCGCTGACCGGCCGCGCCGACGACATGCGGACCCTTCTCGGCGCGGCCGGCGACCCGAACCTGCGGCCGTTCCTGGACGCGCTGGCCTACGCGGTGCCGGAGCCGAACGGGCCGGGCGCACAGCAGGCCAAGTCGCTGCTGCGCAAGAACATCGAGGCGCTGTGGACCGGCCAGCAGTCCGTCGACGAGGCCCTGCACACCACCCGCCGCCAGGTCGACCAGGAGGTGTCGCGCTCATGGTGAACGCCACCCTGACAACGGAGGCGACAGAACGGGCGGCCCCCCACCCGTCCGCCGTCGGCGTCCGCGGCAGCGGACGCGACCGGCAAAGGCGCCGCCAGGCCGTCGTCGCCTACCTCTTCCTGGCTCCGACACTGCTGTTCTACGCCGTCTTCCTCGCCCTGCCGCTCGGCTTCGCGCTGCTGCTGTCCATGTCCCGCTGGGCGGGCTTCGACCTCGGCGACATCGACCCCGTCGGACCGGACAACTTCGCCCGCCTCTTCGCGGACGGGGCGACGTTCCTGACACCGGTCCTCACCAACACGCTGCTGTTCGCCCTCGGCACCGTGGCCCTCGCGCTGGCCGGCTCCGTGCTCGTCGCCACCTGCATCGACAAACTCCGGTTCCAGGGGCTGTGGCGCACCCTGTACTTCCTGCCGATCGTCACCACCGTCGTCGCCGTCGGCAACGTCTGGAAGTACATGTACGAACCCGGCGGCCTCGTCAACGGCGTCCTCAACGCCCTCGGACTCGGCTCGGTGGCGTTCCTCCAGGACCCGGACACCGCGCTGCCCGCGGTCGTCGTCGTCCAGGCCTGGGCCTCGGTCGGCTCGGCGATCCTCGTCCTGACCGCCGGACTGAAGTCCGTCCCCCAGTCGTACTACGAGGCCGCCGCGCTCGACGGCGCCGGGCCCGTCACCGTCTTCTGGCGGATCACGCTGCCCCTGCTGCGGCCGTCCCTGCTGTTCGTGTGCATCACCCAGTTCCTCACCGGCCTCCAGTCGTTCGCGCTGATCATCGTGATGACCAAGGGCGGACCGGGGGACGCCACCGACGTGGCCGCCCTCGAGATGTACCGGCAGGCCTTCTCCTACGGCGACTGGGGCACCGCGAGCGCCGCCGCCTTCGTGCTCTTCGCGGTCGTCCTCGCGGTCACGCTGGTCCAGCTGTGGCTCTTCCGGCGCAAGGGGGAGGACGCGTGATCCGCAGACGGTTCCCCTGGCTGTCGTATCTGCTGGTCGTCACCGGCGCCGTGCTCACAGTGGTGCCGTTCCTCGACATGGTGATGACGTCCTTCAAGGGCGCCGACGAGGCCGGCCGGCTGCCCTACCGGTTCCTGCCCGAGGCGTTCGACCTGTCCAACTACCGGGCGGCCGTCGACCAGCTGGACCTGCCGGTGCTCTTCCGCAACAGCGTCGTCGCCACGGCCGTGATCAGCGGTTCGGTGCTGGTCACCTCGTCGCTCGCCGGCTACGCGCTCGCCAAACTCCGCTTCCCCGGCCGGGACCTCGTCTTCCGCCTGGTGCTGTCGACGATGATGTTCCCGCCGTTCCTCTTCCTCGTCCCGCACTTCCTGATCCTGGTGCACTGGCCGCTGGCGGGCGGCAACGACCTGTTCGGGCGCGGCGGCGCCGGCCTGACCGTCAGCATCGCGGCGCTCGCCATGCCGTTCCTCGTCAGCAGCTTCGGGATCTTCCTGATGCGCCAGTTCATGGTCTCCGTCCCGGACGAGGTGCTGGAGGCCGCCCGCATCGACGGGGCCGGCGAGTTCACCGTGTGGTGGCGGATCGTCGTCCCGCAGACCAAGCCGGTCCTCGTCACCCTCGGACTGCTGACCTTCGTCGACGCCTGGAACGAGTACATCTGGGCGCTGCTCGTCTCGACCGCCAACCCGGACGTGATGACCCTGCCCGTCGGCATCCAGCTCCTCCAGGACTACGTCGACCCGACCCGTACGACGCCGATCGTCATGGCCGGCCTGGTCCTGAGCACCCTGCCGGTCCTGGTGCTCTTCCTGCTGCTGCAGAAGCACTACATCCGTGGTGTGATGCTCAGCGGTCTCAAGTGAACCGCGCATCCTACCCAGATCGTGGTGTCGATACGCTGTTTGTCGTAGCACAGCGGATTGTCCTTGGGGGGTTTGTTCTCTCATCGGTCGTGCCGTACGCCTGCACCATGCAACAGTTCGAGCGCCCCCGTTGTGGCAACCGGCCCCAACTGCCGTGGCCAGGGACGTTACTTGCCGGTCCTCCCTAAAGGACATCCCAGCGTCAGCCCAACTTCTTCAAGGGCCGCTTGACGTCAATTCCACGATCGGGTGACACTGATGTTGCTTTTGACGTCCCTCGATACGTCAGTGCAAAAAATGGAGAGCTAATGTCATTGGAACAGCCCGCCCTCCCCTTATCACGAAGCGCCACCGAGGTTTCCCAAAACGAGTTACCCGCCGTTCTCGACGGGTTCGATCTCAGCGACCAGGACCGGTTCGGTGCCGGTTTCCCGCACGAGGTCTTCGCCCGGCTCCGCCGGGAAGCACCGATCCTGCTCCACCCGCCGGGCCGCACCCGCGACGGCGAGAACTTCTGGGTCCTGTCCCGCTACGCCGACGTGGTCGAAGCCGCGGCCCATCCGCTGCTGTCCTCCCAGGGCGGCGGCGACCGCGAGGGCGGCGGCACCCACCTCGACGACCTGCCCGCCGGCACCTACTCCGGCGCGATGCTGAACATGATGGACGACCCACGGCACCGGTTGCTGCGCGACCTGGTCAGCCCCTCGGTCACCGGCCCGGTCCTCGAAGCGCTGGCCCCGACCATCACCGAACGCGCCGAGGCGATCATCGACGAGGCCGTCAAGCAGGGCTCCTGCGACTTCCAGAACGACGTGGCCGGCCGGTACTCGGTCGAGGTCATGGCCGCGCTGATGGGCATCCCCCGCGCGGACTGGCCGCAGTTCGTCGACTGGACCGAGGTCGTGATGGGCTACGAGGACCGCGAGTCCGGCGAGGCCTCCTCCCGCAGCCAGGCCTCCCTGCTGGCCATGTACCAGTACGGCGTCAAACTGATCGCCGAGAAGCGTGCCGACCCGGCCCAGGACTTCCTGTCCGTGATCGCCGCCGGTGACCTCCCGGAGGGCCACGGCGAACCGCCCCTGCGCGAGTACGAGCGCGAGGTGTTCGTCAACCTGCTGACCCTGGCCGGCAGCGAGCCCACCCGCAACGTGATCGCGGTCGGCCTGCTCGCCCTGGCCGAACGGCCGGAACAGTGGCAGGCGCTGCGCGCGGACCGCTCGCTGCTGGACAGCGCGGTCGAGGAGATGATGCGCTGGTCCACACCGACGCCGTACAACCGGCGCACGGCCACCGAGGACTTCACCTTCAACGGCGTACGGTTCGGCCGCGGCGACAAGGTGACACTCTGGTGGTCCTCGGCCAACCGGGACGAGAGCGTGTTCGACGACGCCATGTCCTTCGACGTGCGCCGGAACCCCAACCCGCACGTGGCCTTCGGCCAGGGGCCGCACAGCTGCCTCGCGGTCGACCTCGCCCGTATCGAACTGCGCACGCTGTTCGGCGTGCTGCTCGACCGGGTCGCCGAGGTACGGCTGACCGGTCCGGTGCCCTGGGCCAACAACAGCAAGCACACGGTGGCCCTGAGAGTGCCCGTGGAGTTCGTCCGCGCCTGAGCGCGGGCCCGCGTACGGCGGACGCCCTCACCCTGTCCGCCGTGCGCGTGCGGTGGGTCCGGGGACGACGGTCACGACGTGGTGACCGCGGCAGCCTGAAGCGGACCGGTATCCGAAGACCGGTCCGCACTCCGCCCGCAATCCGATCGGCCCGGTGCTGCCCCGGGCCGGGCCTGCGGCATGCCCGCAGGCCGAACGCGCCGAGCGTGTTCAAGGAACCGCTCAGGCCAAGGGGCCGCTGAGGCCTGCCCGTGGCACAGCGCAACCGTGGACGTCCGGAAGCTGCCGGGCGGATCAGACGTGTCCTCGATGAGACGACGTGGAGGGGGAGACCGGCGTGGGTGACCGAGTGGGCAACGCCGCCGACCAGGAACCGGTGGCGGTCGTCGGCCTGGCATGCCGGCTGCCGGGGGCGGGAAACCCCGCCGAGTTCTGGCGGCTGCTGCGCGAGGGACGGGACGCGCTGGGCGAACCCGGTCCGCGGCGCTGCCACCCGGACGGCCCGGCGGTACCCGTACTGCCCTCCGGCGAACCGGTACGGGCGGGCTTCCTGGACCAGGTCGACTCCTTCGACGCCGGTTTCTTCGGCGTCTCCCCGGGCGAGGCGGCCGTACTGGACCCGCAGCAGCGGCTGGTCCTGGAACTGGCCTGGGAGGCCTTCGAGGACGCCGGGATCGTCCCGGGCGACGGCGACCGCCGAGGCGGCACCGGGGTGTACGTCGGCGCCACCTACGACGACTACGCGACGCTGCGCGGCGCCCGGCTGAGCCCGCACTCGGCCACCGGACGCAACCGGGCGATGATCGCCAACCGGGTGTCCTACGCCCTGCGGCTGCGCGGCCCCAGCCTGGTGGTGGACAGCGCCCAGTCCTCCGCGCTGCTCGCCGTCCACCTGGCCTGCCGGGCGCTCGCGGCGGGGGAGTGCACGACGGCGCTGGCCGGCGGCGTCAACCTGAACATCACCCAGGACGGCTACGACGTCACCCAGGCGCTCGGCGCGATCTCACCCGACGGGCGCTGCCACACCTTCGACGAGCGGGCCGACGGGTTCGTGCGCGGCGAGGGCGGCGCGGTCCTGGTGCTCAAGCGGCTGTCGGCGGCACTGGCCGACGGGGACACCGTGCACGCGGTGATCCGGGGCAGTGCCGTCAACAACGACGGTGGCGGCGACTCGCTGACCGCCCCCCGCCAGGAGGCCCAGCAGGATGTGCTGAGCCTCGCCTGCGCGGTGGCCGGGGTGTCCCCGGCCGAGCTGGACTACGTCGAACTGCACGGCACCGGAACGCCGTTGGGCGACCCCGTCGAGGCCGCGGCCCTCGGCGCGGTGGCCGGGCGCGAGCGGGAGCCGGAGCGGCCGTTGCTGGTCGGCTCGGTGAAGACCAACATCGGGCACCTGGAGGGCGCGGCCGGCATCGCCGGACTGCTCAAGACGGTGCTCTGCCTGTCGCGCCGGGAACTGGTGCCCAGCCTGAACTTCCGCACCCCCAACCCACGGATCCCGCTGACGGAGCTGGGCGTGCGGGTCGTCACCGAGCCCGGCCCCTGGCCCGCCACGAAGGGCCCGCTGCTCGCCGGGGTCAGCTCGTTCGGCATGGGCGGCGCCAACTGCCACCTGGTGCTCACCGAGCCGCCCGCTCCCCGCCCGGCACCGGATCACGACCCCGAGGGGTACGACGGTCCGGTACTGGTTCCGCTGACCGCACGTGCCCCGGCGGCGCTGGCCGAACTGGCCGGCCTGGTGGGCGGGTCGACGGAGTCCCCGGTGGACCTGGCGTACTCGCTGGCCACCACGCGCAGCCCGCTGGAGCGGCGGGCCGTGCTGGTCGCCGAGTCCGCGCAGGAGGTGCCCGGGCTCCTGGCGGCGCTGGCCGGGGACACGGCGAACGCCCGGGTGGTGCGCGGCACGGCCGTCGAGGGGCGGACCGTCTTCCTCTTCGCCGGTCAGGGCAACCAGCGGCCGGGCATGGGCCGGGAGATCTACCGGCGTCACCCCGTGTTCGCCGCCGCCGTGGACGCCGTCGCCGCGGAACTGCGCCCGCACCTGCCGCGCCCCCTGCTGGACGTGGTCTTCGCCGAGGCGGGCTCGGCGGACGCGGCCCTGCTGGACGAGCCGGCCTGCACCCAGCCCGCGTTGTTCGCCGTCCAGGTCGGGCTGTACCGGCTGGTGGAGAGCTGGGGGATCACCCCGGACGCCGTCCTCGGCCACTCCTTCGGCGAGCTGGCCGCCCTGCACGTAGCCGGCGCGATGTCACTGGCCGACGCCTGCGCGCTGGTCGCCGCCCGCGGCCGGCTGATGCAGGACATCCCGCCGGGCGGGGCGATGATCCTGGTCGAGGCCTCCGAGGCGGAGCTGCTGCCGGACGTCGAGGCGACCGGCGGACTGGTGTCGATCGCCGCCCTCAACAGCCCTACCGCCACGGTCCTCTCCGGGGACGAGGAAACCACGCTGGCGATCGCGGGCCGCTGGTCCGCGCGGGGCCGGCGCACCCGCCGCATCCAGGTCACGATAGCCAGCCACTCGCCGCATGTGGACGGCATCCTGGACGGGATGCGCGCGGCCGCCGCCCGCATCGACTGGCGGACCCCGACCCTCCCGGTCATCTCCTCCCTGACCGGCGCCGAACTGGACGTCACTGGCCTCGACTGGCCGGAGTTCTGGGCCCGGCACACCCGCGGCACGGTACGGTTCGCCGACGCCGTCGCCACCGCCTGCGCGGGCGGCGCCCGCACCTTCCTGGAGCTCGGCCCGGACGGGACCCTGTGCGCGATGGGCCCGGGCAGCGCGCCCGAGGACGTGGCGTTCGTCTCCGCGCTGGCCGGCGGGGAACGCCCCGACCTGCGCTCACTGCTGACCGCCGTGGCCCGGGTGCACACCCGCGGCGTCCCCGTCGACTGGGCGCGGTTCTACGACGGCTCGGGGGCCCGGCGGATCCCGCTGCCCACCTATCCCTTCCAGCGGCGGCGGCACTGGATCGCCGGGGTGACGGCCACCGGCGGCGCGACCCCCGCCGTACCCGCCGTACCGGCCGCGGCGGAGACCGGGACGCCGGGCCGGCCGGACTCGGGACTCGCCGGGCTGCCCGCGGCCGAGCGGGAGCAGACGGTACGCGCGCTGGTGCGGGCCGAGGTGGCCGCGGCACTGGAGCTCGATTCCGCCGAACAGCTGGACATGCGCCGCCCGTTCAAGGACCTGGGCTTCGGCTCGCTGATGACGGTGGAGCTGGGACAGCGGCTGGCCGACGTGACCGGGGTACGGCTGCCATCCACCGCCGTGCTCGACCACCCCACCCCGGAACGGATCACCGCACACCTGACCGCCGAACTGGCCGCCGGGACAGCGCGGGACGCCGGACCCGAGAGGCCGCTTGCCGATCCTGTGCCTGCCGCCGACCCGATCGCGATCGTCGGGATGGCCTGCCGGTTCCCCGGCGGAGTCGGGTCGCCCGAGGACCTGTGGGACCTGGTGGCCGCCGGCACCGACGCGATCGACGGCTTCCCCACCGACCGCGGCTGGGACCTGGACGGCCTCTTCGACGCGGACCCGGACCGGCCGGGCCGCAGCTACGCGCGCACCGGCGGATTCCTGTACGGGGCCGCCGAGTTCGACGCGGGCCTGTTCGGCATCTCGCCGCGCGAGGCCCTCGCCATGGACCCGCAGCAGCGACTCCTCCTGGAGACCTCCTGGGAGGCACTGGAGCGGGCCGGGATCGACCCGCTCTCCCTGCGGGACAGCGCGACCGGCGTGTTCTCCGGGGTGATGGCACAGGACTACGGCCCCCGGATGCACGAGGGCGCCGACGGCCTCGACGGTTATGTGCTGACCGGCACCACGGCCAGCGTCGCCTCCGGGCGCATCGCCTACAGCCTGGGACTGCGCGGGCCCGCGGTCACCGTGGACACCGCGTGCTCCTCGTCGCTGGTGGCACTGCATCTCGCGGCCCAGGCGCTGCGGTCGGGGGAGTGCTCCCTTGCGCTGGCCGGCGGGGTGACGGTGATGCCCACGCCGGGCATCTTCGTGGAGTTCTCCCGGCAGCGCGGACTCGCCCCGGACGGGCGGTGCAAGTCGTTCGCCGCGACGGCCGACGGCACCGGCTGGGCGGAGGGCGCCGGTCAGCTCGTCCTGGAACGCCTGTCCGACGCACGCCGCAACGGCCACCCCGTGCTCGCGGTGCTGCGCGGCTCGGCGGTCAACCAGGACGGCGCCTCCAACGGCCTGACCGCCCCCAACGGCCCTGCCCAGGAAGGCGTGATCCGCACCGCGCTGGCCACCGCCGGACTGTCCGGCACGGACGTGGACCTGGTCGAGGCGCACGGCACCGGCACCACCCTGGGCGACCCCATCGAGGCCCACGCACTGCTGGCCACCTACGGACGGGACCGCGCCGGCGACCCGCTCTGGCTCGGCTCGCTGAAGTCCAATATCGGGCACACCCAGGCTGCCGCCGGGGTCGCGGGCGTGATCAAGGTCGTACAGGCGCTGCGGCACGGGCTGCTGCCGCGCACCCTGCACGTGGACGAACCCTCGCCGTACGTGGACTGGGCGTCCGGTGAGGTGCGGCTGCTGACGGAGGAGCGGCCGTGGCCGGAGCGCGGACGGCCGCGCCGGGCCGGGGTGTCCTCGTTCGGGATCAGCGGCACCAACGCCCATGTCATCGTGGAACAGGCGCCCGAGGCGGTGCCGGTGGAACCCGCATCGGCACCGGTCCCGGTGCTGCGGTCCGGTCCCGTACCGGTACTGCGGTCCGGTCCCGTACCGGTGGTGCTGTCCGGACAGACCGCGGCCGCGTTGCGGGCGCAGGCGGCACGGCTGGCCACACACCTGGAGAGCGAGCCGGGGGCGGCTCTCGCGGACGTCGCCCGCGCGGCGGCGACCACCCGGGCGGCGCTGCCGCACCGCGCCGTGCTCACCGCCACCGACCGCACGGACCTGGTACGGGGCCTGCGCACCCTCGCCGCCGACGAGGAGACGCCCGGCCTGGTGCGCGGGGTCGCCGACGTCGACGGCCGCACGGTGTTCGTGTTTCCGGGGCAGGGGGCGCAGTGGGCGGGGATGGCGGTGGAACTGCTGGACTCCTCGCCGGTGTTCGCGGAGCGGATCGCCGAGTGTGCCGCGGCGCTGGACGAGTTCGTGGACTGGTCGTTGCTGGGTGTGCTGCGGGGCGAGGCGGGTCAGCCGGGGCTGGACCGGGTGGACGTCGTGCAGCCGGTGTCGTTCGCGGTGATGGTGTCCCTGGCCGCGTTGTGGCGGTCGTTCGGCGTCGAGCCGGATGCGGTGGTGGGGCATTCGCAGGGGGAGATCGCGGCGGCGTGTGTGGCGGGGGCCCTGTCCCTGCGCGACGCCGCCAAGGTGAGCGCCCTGCGCAGCGCCGCGCTCGGCGCGCTGTCCGGTGCCGGCGGGATGATGTCGGTGGCGCTTCCGGCCGCCGCACTGGAACCCCGACTGGCGCGCTTTGACGGGCGGGTGTCGGTCGCCGCGGTCAACGGTCCCGCGGCGGTGGTCCTTTCCGGAGAACCCGCAGCCCTTCGGGAACTCGAGGCCGAGCTGACGGCCGAAGGCGCGCGGGCCCGGCTGGTCGCGGTGGACTACGCCTCGCACTCCGCACAGGTGGAACGCATCCGCACCGAACTCCTTGACCGGCTCGCCGGACTGGAGCCCCGCACCCCCGAGATCCCCTTCTACTCCACGGTGACCGGCGAACGGCTCGACACGGCGGCCCTGGACGCCGAGTACTGGTACCGGAACCTGCGCCGGACCGTCCGCTTCGAGGAAACGATCCGGGCACTGGACCGCGCCGGGCACCGCGTGTTCGTGGAGACCAGCCCGCACCCGATCCTGACCGCGGCCGTCCAGGACACCGTCGAGGCGGCGGGCAGCACCGCCGTGGTGGTCGGCTCGCTGCGCCGCGACCAGGGCGGCCCCGGCCGGTTCCTGCAGTCGCTGGCCGAGGCACAGGTACGCGGGGTCCGGGTGGACTGGACCGCCGCCTTCGGTGCCCCGGGCCACCCTGCGGAGCTGCCCACCTACGCCTTCCAACGCCGGCGCTACTGGCTGCCCACCCCGGTGGGCGGCACCGACCCCGCCGGGCTCGGGCTGGACGCCACCGCCCACCCGCTCCTGGGCGCCGCCGCGTCGGTCGCCTCCACGGGCGAGCTGCTGCTGACCGGTGAGCTGTCCCGGCAGCGGCAGCCCTGGCTGGCCGACCACACCGTCTTCGGCACCGCCGTCCTGCCCGGCACCGCCTTCGTCGAACTGGCCGTGCGCGCCGGGGACGAGGCGGGCTGCCGGGTGCTGGAGGAGCTGACCGTGCTCGCGCCGCTGACCCTGCCCGAGCGCGGCGGCGTACGGGTACAGGTCGTGCTTGGCGCGCCCGGCGAGGACGGCGACCGCACCGTGGACGTGTACTCCCGGCCGGGCGACGGCCCCGAGTGGATCCACCACGCCACCGGCAGGCTCGGCATGACGGCGGCAGCCCCGCCCGCGACCGGCGACTGGCTGCCGGCGGGTGCCACCCCGGTCGACCTGGCCGACCGTTACCCGGCACTGGCCCGGCTCGGCTACGGCTACGGACCGGTCTTCCAGGGCCTGCGCCGGCTGTGGCGGCACGGCGAGGACCTGTTCGCCGAAGTCGCCCTGCCCGAACCGGCGACGGCGGACGCCGGAGCGTACGGGCTGCACCCAGCACTGCTGGACGCGGCGCTGCACGCGGCCGTCCCGGCCGACGACACGGCCGCCATCGGACTGCCGTTCGCCTTCACCGGGGTCCGGCTGTACCGGACCGGTGCCACCGCGGCACGGGTGCGGCTGCGCCCCGCGGCCGGGGGAGCCGTATCCCTCACCGTGACCGACGCCGAGGACCATCCCGTCGCGGTCGTCGACTCGCTGGCGTTCCGCCCGGTGAGCGCCGAACAACTGGCCGCCGGCCGCCGGGATCACCTGTACCGCACCGGCTGGGTTCCGCTGGCGCCCCCGGCACAGGACGGGGCCTGGGCGTGGCTGTCGGACCTGGATCCGGACGGGCCGGTGCCCGCGGTGGTGGGTGTCGCGGTGACCGGGGTGACCGACGCCCTGGCGGTGGCGCAGCGCTGGCCGGCCGAGGAACGGTTCACCGCATCGAGGCTGGTACTGCTCACGCGCCGGGCGGTGGCCACCGCCCCGGGCGAACCGGTGGACCCCGACGCGGCGGCGGTGTGGGGGCTGGTGCGCGGTGCGCAGACGGAGAACCCGGACCGCTTCGTCCTGGTCGACACGGACGGCCACCCCGCGTCCGAGGCGCTGCTGCCCCGGCTGGTGGCTACCGACGAACCTCAACTGGCTTTGCGCGCCGGGCGGTTGCTGGTGCCGCGGCTGGCGCGGGTGTCGGAGGTGGCTGGGAACTCCCCTTGGTCGGCCGAGGACGTGGTGCTGGTCACCGGGGCGAGCGGCACACTCGGGGGCTTGGTGGCACGGCACTTGGCGGAACGGCATGGGGTGCGTGGTCTGGTCCTGGCTTCCCGGCGGGGCGGTGACGCGCCGGGCATGGCGGAACTGGCCGCCGAGCTCCGCGGATTGGGTGCCGAGGTGACGACGGTGGCCTGCGATGTGGCTGAACGGGACGCGGTGGCCGCCTTGTTGGCCGAGCACCCGGTGACGGCCGTGGTGCACGCCGCCGGAGTTCTCGACGACGGCGTGCTGGCCACCCTCACCCCCGAGCGGGTGGCCGAGGTGTTCCGGGCGAAGGTGGACGGCGCGCGCCACCTGGCCGAACTGACCGGCCCGGAACTCAAGGCGTTCGTGCTGTTCTCCTCGGTGGCGGGGACGCTCGGCAATGCGGGGCAGGCCGCGTACGCGGCGGCCAACGCCGCTCTGGACGGGCTGGCCGCGCAGCGCCGGGCCGCCGGACTGTCCGCGACCGCGGTGGCCTGGGGGCTGTGGGCCGAGAGCAGCGGCATGACCGAGGGCATGGCCGACACGGACCGGGCCCGGCTGGCCCGCGCCGGTGTGGTGCCGCTGGACACCGCCACCGCACTGGACCTGTTCGACACCGCCACCGCGCTGGACGACCCGGTGCTGCTCGCCGCCCGCCTGGATCCGGTGGCGCTGCGCGAGCGGGCGGCCGAGGGCGTGCTGTCGCCCGTGCTGCGCGCACTGGTGCCGGCGGTGCGTCGCGCCGTCGCCACGGTGGGGGCGGCGGACGGCGCCGACGGGCTGTCACGGCGGCTGGCCGAGGGTGAGCCGCTGCGGGTGCTCCAGGACCTGGTGCTCACCCAGGCGGCGGTGGTGCTCGGCCACTCCGACCCCGGCGGACTGTCACCGGACCGGCCGTTCAAGGACTTCGGCTTCGACTCGCTGACCGCGGTGGAACTGCGCAACCGGCTGGGCCGGGCGACCGGGATACGGCTGCCCGCGACCGTGGTGTTCGACCACCCCACCCCCGCCGCACTCGCCGGATACCTGCGCGGCGAACTCGTCGGCGACGCCACTGGGAGCAACCCGGTGGCCGCCGCCCCGGTGGTGGCCGCCGACGAGCCGATCGCCATCGTCGGCATGGCCTGCCGCTTCCCGGGCGGAGTCGCCTCCCCGGAGGACCTGTGGGACCTGGTGGCCGACGGCGTCGACGCCGTCGGCGGGTTCCCCACCGACCGGGGCTGGGACGTCACCGGCCTGTACGACCCCGACCCGGACCACCCGGGCACCAGCTACACCCGGCACGGCGGCTTCCTCTACGACGCCGGCCGGTTCGACGCCGGGCTGTTCGGGATCTCGCCGCGCGAGGCCCTCGCCATGGACCCGCAGCAGCGGCTGCTCCTGGAGACCGCCTGGGAGGCGCTGGAGCGGGCCGGGATCGATCCGTCCTCGGTACGCGGCAGCCAGACCGGCGTGTTCACCGGCGTGATGTACCACGACTACGCCACCACGCTGCGGGAGCTGCCCGAAGGCGTCGAGGGACACCTGCTCACCGGCACCGCCGGAAGCGTCGCCTCCGGCCGGGTCGCCTACACCCTCGGTCTGCAGGGGCCCGCGGTCACCGTGGACACGGCGTGCTCCTCCTCGCTGGTGGCGATGCACCTCGCGGCACAGGCGTTGCGCTCCGGTGAGTGCTCGCTGGCCCTGGCAGGCGGTGTGACGGTGATGGCCGAGCCGACCACGTTCACCGCGTTCTCCCGGCAGCGCGGCCTGGCCGCCGACGGACGGTGCAAACCCTTCGCCGGGGCCGCCGACGGCACCGGCTGGTCCGAGGGCGTCGGCCTGCTGCTGCTCGAACCGCTGTCCGCCGCGCGCCGCGACGGCCACCGGGTGCTGGCCGTGCTGCGCGGCTCGGCCGTCAACCAGGACGGCGCGTCCAACGGCCTGACCGCACCCAACGGCCCCTCCCAGGAACGGGTGATCCGCACCGCACTGGCCGCCGCCGGAATCTCCCCCCAGGACGTCGACGCGGTCGAGGGCCACGGCACCGGGACACCGCTGGGCGACCCGATCGAGGCACAGGCGCTGCTGGCCACCTACGGGCGGGACCGCGCCGGCGATCCGCTGTGGTTGGGCTCGGTCAAGTCCAACATCGGGCACGCGCAGGCCGCGGCCGGAATGGCCGGCGTGATCAAGATGGTGCAGGCGATACGGCACGGGGTGCTGCCCCGCACCCTGCACGTCGACGAGCCCTCACCGCACGTGGACTGGACGTCCGGTGAGGTGCGGCTGCTGACGGAGGCGCGACTGTGGCCGGAGCGCGGCCGCCCGCGCCGGGCCGGGGTGTCCTCGTTCGGCATCAGCGGGACGAACGCGCATGTCGTCATCGAGCAGGCGGAGCCGGAGGCGTCCCCCACCGCCGAGCGAGTCGATGGGGCCGGTGAGCCCGGTCAGGCCGAGGGGTTCGCCGAGACAGGGCCGGTTGAAGGGGTCGCCGAGGCCGGGCAGGTGGACGTGTTCGCTGGGGCGCGGCCGTACACCGAGCCGTGGCTGATGCCGGTCGTCGTGTCGGGGCAGACCGACGAGGCCCTGCGCGCGCAGGCCGCCCGGCTGGCGGTGCATCTCGCCGAGCACCCCGGCGACCGGGTGCGGGACATCGCCTGGTCCAGCGTGGCCGGCCGGGCCGCGCTGGAGCATCGCGCGGTCGTCCTGGCCGCCGGTCCGGAGCAACTCGGCGAACGGCTCGGCGCGCTGGCGGAGGGCCGGGACGTTCCGGGTGCGGTACGCGGTACCGCGGCCGACGCGGCACGGCGGGTGGCGTTCGTGTTCCCCGGCCAGGGCGCGCAGTGGGCCGGGATGGCGCTGGAACTCCTCGACTCCGCACCGGTGTTCGCCGCCCGGCTGGCCGAGTGCGCCGCCGCGATCGAGACGTACGTCGACTGGTCGGTGCTGGACGTGCTGCGCGGGCTGCCGGGCGCGCCGACGCTGGAACGGGTGGACGTGGTGCAGCCGGTGACCTTCGCGGTCAACGTGTCGCTGGCCGCGCTGTGGCGCTCGTACGGCGTGGAACCGGAGGCGGTGATCGGCCACTCGCAGGGCGAGATCGCCGCCGCCTGCGTGGCCGGCGCACTGTCGCTGGCCGACGCCGCCGCGGTGGTGTGCCTGCGCAGCCGCGCGCTGACCGAACTCTCCGGCAAGGGCGGCATGATGTCGGTGGCGCTGCCCGCCGACGAGGTGCGGGCCCTGTTCACCGACGACCGGCTGGGCGTGGCCGCGGTCAACAGCCCCACCTCCACCGTCGTCTCCGGCGACCCGGACGCCCTGGAAGAACTACGCGCCGCGTGCGAGGAGCGCGGGGTGCGGGCCCGCCGTATCGCGGTGGACTACGCCTCGCACTCCACCCACGTCACCGCCGTGAAGGAGAGCCTGGCCGAACTGCTCGCCGGGATCAGTCCGCAGGCGGCGCGCACCGAGCTGTACTCCACGGTCACCGGGCAGCGGCTGGACACCCGCGAACTCACCGGCGAGTACTGGTACACCAACCTGCGCCAGACCGTCCGGTTCGCCGACGCGGTGCGCACCGCGCTGGACGCCGGGATCGGCACCTTCATCGAGATCAGCCCGCACCCGGTGGTCGCCCCGGGTGTGCAGGAGACGGTGGACGCCGCCGGCGCGCGGGCCGCCGTGCTCGCCACGCTGCGGCGCGACGACGGCGGCTGGCCGCGCTTCGCCCAGTCGCTGGCCGAGGCGTTCGTGCGCGGGGCCGGGGTACGGCTGGCCGAGGTGTTCGAGGGGACCGGTGCCCGACGGGTCGACCTGCCCACGTACGCCTTCCAGCACCGCTGGTACTGGCTGGCCGAGCAGGCCGGACCCCGGTCCGACACCTGGCGCTACCGCGTCGAGTGGCGGCCCGCCGGCCCGCCGGAGCGCACCGGACCGGACGGCGAGTGGCTGGCGCTGGTGCCCGCCTCCGGCGCCGACCAGGACTGGCTGAAGACGCTCACCGGCGGCCTTCCGGTGCGGACCCTCACCGTGGACACCGAGCACGCCGACCGCACCGGCCTCACCGACCGGCTGCGCCGCGCGCTGGCCGAGCACACCCCACGCGGGGTGCTGTCCCTGCTGGCCGCCGACCGCCGCCCGCATCCGGACCACCCGGTGGTGCCCGCCGGAGTGGCCGCCACCCTGGCCCTGGTGCAGGCGCTCGGCAATCTGGACGCGGCGGTGCCGCTGTGGCTGGTGACCTCCGGCGCGGTGAGCACCGGCGCCACCGATCCGCTCCGCGAACCGAGTGCGGCGCAGGTGTGGGGCCTGGGCCGGGTGGCGATGCTGGAACACCCGGCGTTCTGGGGCGGCCTAGTCGACCTGCCCGCCGAACTCGACGAGGCCGCGCTGGAACAGCTGCGCGGAGCGCTCGCGGGCGACTGGGGCGAGGAGGACCAGCTCGCCGTGCGCGGATCCGGCACGCTGCTACGGCGGTTGGTGCGCGCCCCGCTCGACGGCGGCGCGACCGGCGACTGGCGGGCCCGCGACACCGCGCTCGTGACCGGCGGCACCGGCGCGCTCGGCCCGGAGGTCGCCCGCTGGCTCGCCGCACAGGGCGTACGGCACGTGGTACTGGTCAGCCGCAGCGGCGCGGACGCCGACGGGATCGCCGAACTGACCGCCGAACTCGACGGCCTCGGCGTACGGCTGACCGCGCGCGCCTGTGACATCGGCGACCGGGCCGCCGTGGCCGCCCTGCTGGCCGGGCTGCGCGAGCAGGGCGAGACGGTACGCACGGTGGTGCACGCCGCCGCGCTGATGCGGCTGGCCCCGCTCCCCGACACCGACCTCACCGAGTACGCCGACGTCCTCACCGCCAAGGTCCAGGGCGCCCGGCACCTCGTCGAACTGCTCGACCCGGCCGAACTGGACGCCCTGGTCTTCTACTCCTCCATCGCCGGAGTGTGGGGCAGCGGCGACCACGGCGCCTACGCAGCCGCCAACGCCGAACTCGACGCCCTCGCCGAGCAGGCCCGCGCCACCGGTCTGCCGGTCACCTCAGTGGCCTGGGGCGTCTGGGACGGCGCCCGCTTCCCCGACGGGGTCGACGCCGGCCAACTGCGCCGCCAGGGACTGCCGTTGATCGCCCCCGGACCGGCGCTGGACGCGCTCCGCACCGTCCTCGAACGCGCCGAGAGCGGGCTGTCGGTCGCCGACGTCGACTGGGCCAGGTTCATGCCGCTGTTCGCCTCGGCCCGCAGCAGGCCGCTGTTCGCCGAGATCCCCGAGGCCCGGCGCGTGCTGGACGGCCCGTCCGAACCGGGAGCGCAGCCGTCCGGCTCCCCCTGGGCACAGCGGCTGGCCGGGCTGTCGGACACCGAACGCCGCAGCACCCTGCTACGGCTCGTACGCGAGCAGGCGGCCGTCGTGCTGGGCCACTCCGGTGCGGCCGCCATCGGCGCCGACCACGCCTTCCGTGACCTGGGCTACGACTCGCTGACCGGGATCGAACTGCGCAACCGGCTCGGCGAGGCAACGGGCCTGGCCCTGCCGGCCACCCTCGTCTTCGACCAGCCCACCCCGGCCGCGGTCGCCGCATACCTGCGCACCCGGCTCGCGCCCCCCGAACCACCCCTCCTCACCGAACTGGACCGGCTCGCCGAGCGGCTGTCCCGGACGGACGCCGACGACGACCGGGCCGGCATCGAACTGCGGCTGCGGGCGATGCTCTCGCAGTTCAGCAGCGACTTCAGCAGGGACATCAGCGGGGACTTCAGCAGCGACGAGGAGGACTTCGACCCGATGTCGAACGAGGAGATGTACGACCTCATCGACCGCGAACTCGGCGCGAACTGAAGGGGGTTGCACATGTCCGAAGAAGAGAAGCTGCGCGGCTACCTGAACCGGGTCATGGTCGACCTGCGCAAGGCCAACCGCCGCCTGCAGGACGTCGAACAGTCCCGCACCGAACCCATCGCCGTCGTCGGCATGGCCTGCCGCTACCCCGGCGGGGTCCGCTCCCCGGAAGACCTGTGGCAGGTGCTCTCCGAGGGCCGGGACGTCACCGGCGAACTGCCCACCGACCGCGGCTGGGACGTCGACGGCCTCTTCGACCCGGACCCGGAGCGCTCAGGCCACAGCTACGTACGCCGCGGCGGCTTCCTGGACGACCCCGGCGCGTTCGACGCGGGTTTCTTCGGGATCTCGCCGCGCGAGGCGCTGGCCATGGACCCCCAGCAGCGGCTGCTCCTGGAGACCTCCTGGGAGGCACTGGAACGGGCCGGCATCGACCCCACCGCACTGCGCGGCACCCGCACCGGCGTGTTCGTCGGCCAGAACTACCAGGAGTACGGCACCGGACTGGCCCACGCCCCCGCCGGCGTCGAGGGACACCTGGTCACCGGCGTGGTCCCCAGCGTGCTCTCCGGCCGGATCTCCTACACCCTCGGCGTCGAGGGCCCGGCCATCACCATCGACACCGCCTGCTCCACCTCCCTGGTCACCCTGCATCTGGCCGTGCAGTCGCTGCGCAACGGAGAGTCCACGCTGGCCCTGTCGGGCGGCGTGACCGTGCTGGCAGGACCCGGACCGCTCATCGAGTTCAGCCGCCAGCGGGTGCTGGCCGCCGACGGCCGTTGCAAGGCGTTCTCCGCCGATGCCGACGGCATGGGCATGGCCGAGGGCGTCGGCATGCTGGTCCTTGAGCGGCTGTCCGACGCGCGGGCCAACGGCCACCAGGTGCTGGCCGTGCTGCGCGGTTCGGCCGTGAACCAGGACGGCGCGTCCAACGGGCTCACCGCACCCAACGGACCCTCCCAGCAGCGGGTCATCCGCGCCGCCCTGAACGCCGCCGGGCTGACCCCCGCCGACATCGACGTGGTGGAGGCGCACGGCACCGGCACCTCCCTGGGCGACCCCATCGAGGCACAGGCCCTGCTGGCCGCCTACGGTGCCGACCGCGAACGGCCGCTGCTCCTCGGCACGGTGAAGTCCAACATCGGACACACCCTCGCCGCCGCCGGGGTGGCCGGGGTGATCAAGTCCGTGCTGGCACTGCGCCACGAGACCGTGCCGAAGACCCTGCACGCGGACACCCCGTCCCGGCACATCGACTGGTCCACCGGCACCCTCTCGCTGGCCACCGAGGCGGTGCCCTGGCCACGCGGGGAACGGCCGCGCCGCGCCGCGGTGTCCTCGTTCGGCATCAGCGGCACCAACGCCCACGTCATCGTGGAAGAAGCCCCCGAACCGGAAGCCGCGGAGTCGGAAGCCGCGGAGCCGGCGGCGGCTCCGCGGCCGGTGCTCTCGCTCCCGGTGCCGGTGGTCCTCTCCGGCCGTGGCGCGACGGGCCTGGCCGGCCAGGCCGCACGGCTGCGCGAGTTCGTCGCGGCCGACCCCGAACTGACCGTCGCCCGCCTGGCGTTCGCCGCCGCCACCACCCGGGGTGCTTTGGAGCATCGCGGTGCGGTGGTGGCCGCGGACCGGGATGAACTACTGGCTGGGCTCGGGGAGTTGGCGGCTGGTGGGCCGGGTGATGGCGGTGCCTTGGCTGACCGGGGTGGGCTGACGGGGTTCTTGTTCTCGGGGCAGGGGTCGCAGTGGTCGGGTATGGGGCGGGAGCTGGTCGAGCGGTACGCGGTGTTCGCGGAGTCGTTCGCGGATGTGTGTGGGCGGCTGGAGTCGGTGTCGGGGTCGCCGGTTCGGGAGGTGATTCTCGATGGCGGTGATCGGCTGGATGGGACGTTGTTCGCGCAGTGTGGTCTGTTCGCGGTCGAGGTTGCGTTGTTCCGGCTTCTCGAATCCTTCGGTGTGGTGCCGGACTTCGTGGTCGGGCACTCGGTCGGTGAGGTGGCGGCCGCACACGTGGCCGGGGTGTTGTCGCTGGATGATGCGGTCACTTTGGTGTGTGCGCGTGCGGGGTTGATGCAGGAGTTGCCGTCGGGTGGGGCGATGCTCGCGGTCAATGCCACGGAGGCGGAGGTCGCGGGGGTTCTGTCCGGCGAGGTGGGGATTGCGGCGGTCAACGGGTCTCGTTCTGTGGTGGTCTCCGGTGCGGAGCAAGCGGTGGAAGGTGTTGCCGGCGAGGCGCGGGCGCGGGGCTGGCGGAATACCCGACTGCGGGTGAGCCATGCGTTCCATTCGCCGTTGATGGAGCCGGTGTTGGACCGGTTCCGGGAGGCGATCGCAGGGGTCACCTTCGCCGCTCCGGGCATCCCGTTCGTGTCCACGGTGGATGTCGATACGGCGCCGGTGAATGCCGACTACTGGGTGCGCAATGTCCGCGAGACGGTCCGGTTCGCCGATGCGGTGGCTTACCTGCACGAGCAGGGTGTGACGAGGTTCGTGGAGGTCGGCCCGGACGCCGCGCTGACCGCCGTAGGACCGGGCTGTCTGCCGGAGGACGCGACCGCGGCGTTCGTGCCGCTGCTCCGCCGCGACCAGCCGGAATCGGTGACCCTGCCCACCGGACTGGCCCGCTTCCACGCACAGGGCGGCGGCATCGACTGGACCCGCTATCTGCCCGCCGCCGACCCGCTCGACCTGCCCACCTACGCCTTCCAGCACCGCCGCTACTGGCTGGAGAACGCCGAGCCGACCGACCCGGCCGCGCTCGGTGCGCTGCCCGCCGGGCATCCGCTGCTCGGCGCGCTGGTCGCCCTGCCCGGTGCCATCGACACCGTCCTGACCGGGCGGTTGAGCCTGCGGTCCCAGCCCTGGCTGGCCGACCACCAGGTCACCGGCACGGTGCTGCTGCCCGGCACCGCGTTCGTCGAACTCGCCCGGCACGCCGCCGAACTGCTCGGGGCCGACCAGCTGGACGAGCTGACCCTGGAGGTCCCGCTCGTCCTGCCCGCCGAGGGCGCCCTCGCCCTGCGGGTCGTCGTCGGAGAACCCGACGACGCCGGCAGCCGCGCTGTCGAGGTGCACTCCCGGCCCGAGGGCTCCACAGTGTCCTGGACCCGGCACGCCACCGGCGTGCTGTCCGAGAGCGGCGACGACAGCGTCGGTGCGGATCTCGTGCAGTGGCCCCCGGCCGACGCCGAGCCGGTCGACCTGGACGGGTTCTATCCCCGGCTCGCCGAGACCGGCCTCGGCTACGGCCCGGCGTTCCAGGGACTGCGGGCCGCCTGGCGGCGCGACGACGTGATCTTCGCCGAGATCACCCTGCCCGACCGACAGCGTGGCCAGGCAGGGGAGTTCGGCCTGCATCCGGCGCTGCTGGACGCGGCACTGCACGCCCTCGCCCTGCGCGGTGCCGACGGCCTGCGGCTGCCCTTCGCCTTCCGGGGGGTCCGCTGGTACGACACGGGCGCGACGGCGCTGCGGGTCCGGCTCACCGCCGAAGGGGAGGACGCGGTCCGGTTGGACCTGGCCGACGGCAGCGGGACCCCGGTCGGCACCGTCGAACACGTGGTGCTGCGTGCCCTCACCGGCGAACTGCGCACGCCCGCACGGCTGGACTCGGTGTACCGGCTGGACTGGACGCCCGCCCGCACCGGACGCCCTCGTGACACGGGAGCCGATGTGCTCCTCCGGGTCGAGGACACGCCCGTGGCCGAGCGCGTCGCCGCCGTACTGGAGCGGGTGCGCGCCCGGCTCGCCGAGGAGCCCGAGCCGGGGGCCCGGCTGGTCCTGGTCACCCGGGGCGCGGTCGCGGCCACCGCCGACGAGGTGCCCGACCCGGCCGGCGCCGCCGTGTGGGGGCTGGTGCGCTCGGCGCAGATCGAGTGGCCCGACCGGTTCGTGCTGCTGGACACGACCGACCTCACCGTCACGGACGCCGAACTGACCGCGGCACTGGCCACCGACGTACCCCAACTGGCCCTGCGGGCGGGCCGGGTGCTCGTGCCCCGGTTGGCGCCGGTGACGGAGGCGGTCGGGGAGGCGGTCGGGGACGCTCCTTGGTCGGCCGGGGACGTTGTGTTGGTCACCGGGGCGAGTGGGACGCTCGGGGGCCTGGTGGCGCGGCATGTGGTGGAGCGCCATGGGGTGCGTGGTGTGGTGCTTGCTTCTCGGCGGGGCGGTGACGCGCCGGGTATGGCGGAACTGGCTGCTGAGTTGCGTGAGTTGGGTGCCGAGGTGGCGGTGGTGGCGTGTGATGTGGCTGATCAGGATGCGGTGGCCGGGTTGCTGGCCGAGCATCCGGTGACGGCGGTGGTGCATGCGGCCGGGGTGGTGGACGACGGTCTGGTCACCGGTCTCAGCGAGGAGCGGTTGGCGGCGGTGCTGGCGCCGAAGGTGCTGGGCGCACGCTGGCTGGACGAACTGACCCGCGACCGGGACCTCACCCGGTTCGTACTGTTCTCCTCCGCCTCCGCGACCCTCGGCAACGCCGGACAGGCCGCCTACTCCGCCGCCAACGCCTACCTGGACGCGCTGGCCCGGCAGCGCCACGCCGCCGGACTTCCGGCCACCTCGCTGGGCTGGGGGCTCTGGGAGCAGCGCAGCGGCATCACGGGCGAGCTGTCCGAGGCCGACCTGGCCCGTATCGCCCGCAGCGGTATCGCGGCCCTGCCCACCGCGGAAGCCCTGGCGCTAATGGACGCCGCCGTGCGGCTCGGTGATGCAGCCGTACTGCCGATGCGACTGGATACCCCCGCCCTGCACCGGCTCGACCCGTTGCCGGCCGTGTTCGCCGGCCTGGTCCGTGGCCGCCGCCGTACCCGGCAGCAGTCCGGCTGGGCCGACCGGCTGCGCGCGCTGCCCGTACCGGAGCGCCGCCGCGCCGCCCTGGACCTGGTGCGCACCCAGGCCGCGGGGGTGCTGGACCTCGCCGGCGCCGAGCAGGTCGGCGCCGAGCAGTCCTTCGCCGACCTCGGCGTCGACTCGCTGACCGCGCTGGAACTGCGCAACCGTCTTGGCACCGCCACCGGGCTACGGCTGCCCACCACCCTGGTCTTCGACCACCCCACCCCGGCCGCGCTGGCCGGATTCGTCCTCGCCGAGGCCGGTGACCTGCAGACCGCACCGGAACCCGCCGCGCTCACGGCCATGGCCGCTGCGGACGAGCCGATCGCGATCGTGGGCATGGCCTGCCGCTACCCCGGCGGGGTCGGCACGCCCGAGCAACTGTGGGACCTGGTCGCCGCGGGCCGGGACGGCATCTCCGCGTTCCCCGCCGACCGGGGCTGGGACCTCGGCGCGCTGCCGGTGGGACTGGGCGGATTCCTCGCCGACGTCGCCGGCTTCGACCCCGGACACTTCGGGATCTCGCCGCGCGAGGCACTGGCGATGGACCCGCAGCAGCGGCTGTTGCTGGAGCTGTCCTGGGAGGCGCTGGAACGCGCCGGGATCGACCCGACGGGCGCCCGGGGCAGCCGTACCGGCGTGTTCGCCGGGCTGATGTACCAGGACTACGCGACCCGGCTGGCGCACGTGCCCGAGGAACTGGAGGGCTACCTGGGCAACGGCAACCTGGGCAGCATCGCCACCGGCCGGGTCGCCTACACCTTCGGGTTCACCGGTCCCGCGGTCACCGTGGACACCGCCTGCTCGTCCTCGCTGGTGGCACTGCACCTGGCCGCCCAGTCGCTGCGCTCCGGCGAGTCCACCCTGGCGCTGGCCGGCGGGGTGACGGTCATGTCCAGCCCGACCCCGTTCCGCGAGTTCGACCGGCAGCGCGGCCTGGCCGCCGACGGCCGCTGCAAGTCCTTCTCCGCCGACGCCGACGGCACCGGCTGGTCCGAGGGCGTCGGCATGCTGGTGCTGGAGCGGCTGTCCGACGCGCGGGCCAACGGTCACGAGGTGCTGGCCGTAGTGCGCGGTTCGGCGGTGAACCAGGATGGCGCGTCCAACGGGCTCACCGCACCCAACGGGCCTTCGCAGGAGCGCGTGATCCGCGCCGCGCTGAGGGCGGCGGGACTGTCCCCCTCGGACGTGGACGTGGTGGAGGCGCACGGCACGGGCACCACACTCGGCGACCCGATCGAGGCGCAGGCTCTGCTGGGCACGTACGGCGCCGATCGCGAGCGGCCGTTGTGGCTGGGGTCGGTGAAGTCGAACATCGGACACACGCAGGCCGCCGCAGGCGTGGCCGGCGTGATCAAGGTCGTACAGGCCATGCGACACGGGCGGCTGCCCCGCACCCTGCACATCGACGAACCGACCCCGCACGTGGACTGGTCGGCCGGTGACGTACGGCTGCTCACCGAGGCGATCGACTGGCCGGAGAGCGGGGTCCGTCGGGCCGCGGTGTCGGCGTTCGGGGTGAGCGGGACCAACGCGCACGTGATCATCGAGCAGGCGCCGGCTGTTGAGCCTGTATCTGTCGGCGAGCAGGTGTTGCCGGTGCCGGTGGTGGTGTCCGGGCGGAGTGCTGAGGCGTTGCGTGGTCAGGCGGCGCGGTTGCGTGAGTACGTGCTTGCCGAACCGGGCGTCGGCGTTGCGGAGGTGGCGCGTGCGGCGGCGCTGTCCCGGGCCGCTTTGGAGCATCGCGGTGCGGTGGTGGCCGCGGACCGGGAGGAACTGCTCGCTGGCCTGACGGAGTTGGCGGGTGATGGCGGTGCCTTGGCTGACCGGGGTGGGCTGACGGGGTTCTTGTTCTCGGGGCAGGGGTCGCAGTGGTCGGGTATGGGGCGGGAACTGGCCGAGCGGTACCCGGTGTTCGCGGAGTCCTTCGAGGACATCTGTGCGCGGCTGGAGTCGGTGTTGGGGCGGCCGGTTCGGGAGGTGATTCTCGGCGGTGGCGTGGGGCTGGATGAGACGTTGTTTGCGCAGTGTGGTCTGTTCGCGGTCGAGGTTGCGTTGTTCCGGCTTCTCGAATCTTTCGGTGTGGTGCCGGACTTCGTGGTGGGGCATTCGGTGGGTGAGGTGGCGGCGGCTCATGTGGCTGGGGTGTTGTCGCTGGATGATGCGGTCACTTTGGTGTGTGCGCGTGCCGGGTTGATGCAGGAACTGCCGCGGGGTGGGGCGATGCTCGCGGTCAATGCCACGGAGGCGGAGGTCGCGGAGGTTCTGTCCGGCGAGGTGGGTATCGCGGCGGTTAACGGGGCTCGTTCTGTGGTGGTCTCCGGTACGGAGCAGGCGGTGGAGGGGGTTGCCGGTGAGGCGCGGGTGCGGGGCTGGCGTAACACCCGACTCAGGGTGAGTCACGCGTTCCATTCGCCGTTGATGGAGCCGGTGTTGGACCGGTTCCGGGAGGCGATCGCCGGGGTCACCTTCGCCGCTCCGAGCATCCCGTTCGTGTCCACAGTCGATGTCGACACGGCGCCGATGGATGCCGATTACTGGGTGCGTAACGTCCGGAACACGGTCCGCTTTGCCGAGGCGGTGGCTCACCTGCACGAGCAGGGCGTGACGAGGTTCGTGGAGATCGGCCCGGACGCCGCGCTGACCGCCGTAGGACCGGACTGCCTGCCGGAAGACGCGACGGCATCCTTCGTGTCGTTGCTGCGCCGTGAGCAGCCCGAAGTTCGTTCGCTGGCTTCCGGGTTGGCCCGGTTCCATGCGCATGGCGGCGTCGTCGACTGGGCGTCCTATCTGCCTGCCGCGGCCCGGGTCGACCTGCCTACCTACGCCTTCCAGCACCGCCGCTACTGGCTGGACAGCGCCGAACCGCCGCACCGGAGCGGCTATCCGCTGCTGGACGCGGTCGTGGAGTTCGCCGAGGAGGACGGCTTCCTGCTGTCCGGGCGACTGGCCACCCGGGCGCAGCCCTGGCTGGGGGAGCACACCGTGCTCGGCGCGACCGTCGTACCCGGCAGCGTGTTCGCCGAACTGGCCCTGCACGCCGCCGCGGAGACCGGCGCCGGCGAGGTCGCCGAACTGACCCTCCAGGCGCCCCTGGTGCTGCCCGAGCATGGTGCGGTCGAGGTACAGATGAGGGTCGGCGCGCGAAATGCGGCGGGGGAGCGGCCGCTGACCGTGCACGCCCGCCCGGCCGAGGACGGCAGCCCGTGGACCTGTTACGCCCGCGCTGTACTTGGCTCGGTGTCGGCAGAGCCTCGGGACGCGGAGACCGCCTGGCCTCCGCCGGGAGCCGTCGCGCTGGACGTCGGTTCGGCCTACGCCGAGTTCGCCGCCACCGGGCTGGAGTACGGCCCGGCGTTCCAGGGGCTGCGCGCGGCCTGGCGGCGCGGTGACGAGATCTTCGCCGACATCGAGTTGCCCGATCTGACCGATGCCGGCCGCTACGGGCTGCACCCGGCCCTGCTGGACGCGTCGCTGCACGCCTTGCGCTACCTGCACGAGGACGACGGCGACCGCACCTTGCTGCCGTTCGCCTGGAACGGGATCGCGCTGCGCCGCACCGGGGCGTCCGCGCTGCGGGTGCGGATCTCCCCGGTCGCCGCCGAGGCGGCCAGGATCGAACTGGCTGACGCGACGGGCGCCCCGGTCGGGGTCGTCGAGTCTCTCGCGGTCCGGCCGATCTCGGCCGAACAGCTCGGCCACCATGAATCGCTGTATGCCGAGGAGTTGGTGCCCGCGGCCCTGCCGGGCGGCCCGGAGCCGACCGTGCTGGACTGCGCCGCGCTGGCCGAACTGCCCGACGGGGAACTGCCCGAGGTGGTGGTGCTGGCGGCCGGGACCGAGGCCGATCCGGTGGCCGCGGCCGGTCGGGCGCTGGGCGCGGTGCGGGCCTGGCTGGCCGAGGACCGCTTCGCCGGCACCGGCACCCGGCTGGCGCTGCGGACCCGGAACGCGCGCACCGATCCGGCCGCCGCCGCGGTCTGGGGTCTGCTGCGCTCGGTGCAGCAGGAGCACCCGGACCGCTTCCTGCTGGCCGACTCCGAGGACGCCGACGATACTGCCGCTGCCGCGGGCACCGACGGCGCCGGGATTCCCGCCGCCGCCTGGAACGTGCCCGGCGGGCAACTGGTGGTGCGCGACGGCGCGGTGCTCGTGCCACGGCTGTCCCATGTCCCGCTGGCCAGGATCACCGACCGGGACGGCGCCATCTGGGATCCGGGCGGCCCGGTGCTGATCACCGGGGGACTGGGCGCACTCGGTGCGGCCCTCGCCCGTCATCTGGCCGACGACTGCGGAGTGCGCGAACTGGTGCTCACCGGCCGCCGCGGCCCGGACACCCCGGGCGCCGCCGAACTGGCCGGCGACTTGCGTGAGTTGGGTGCCGAGGTGGCGGTGGTGGCGTGTGATGTGGCTGATCGGGATGCGGTGGCCGGGTTGCTGGCCGAGCATCCGATGACGGCGGTGGTTCATGCGGCCGGGGTGGTGGACGACGGTCTGGTCACCGGTCTCAGCGAGGAGCGGTTGGCGGCGGTGCTGGCGCCGAAGGTGCTGGGCGCACGCTGGCTGGACGAACTGACCCGCGACCGCGAGCTGACCGACTTCGTGCTGTTCTCCTCCGCCGCCGGGGTGCTCGGCGCCGCCGGGCAGAGCGCCTACTCGGCGGCCAACGCCGCACTGGACGCCCTGGCCAGGGCCAGGTACGCCGCCGGGCTCCCGGCCACCTCGCTGGCCTGGGGGCTGTGGGAGCAGCGCAGCGGCATCACCGGCGAACTGTCCGGTGCCGACCTGGCCCGCATCGCCCGCGCCGGGCTGCGACCACTGACCACCCCCGAGGCGCTCGAACTGTTCGACCTCGCGCGCACCGTCGACGAACCGGTACTCGCCCCGATGCGCCTGGACCGGACGGCCCTGCGCACAGGCGGCCCGGTCCCGGCGGTCCTGCGCGGCCTGGTCCGGGAAGCGCCCGCCACGGCCGCTGCCACGGCCATGGCCGCCGGCGTGAACTCCGCACCCGCCGCCGCACTGGCCGTGTTGTCCGGACCCGACCGGGAGAAGGCGCTCCTGGAGCTGGTCCGCGCCGAAGCGGCCAGGGTGCTGGCCTACGACTCGCCGGCCGCCGTGGCCGAACACCGAACCTTCGCCGAACTCGGCGTCGACTCGCTGGCCGCGGTGGAACTGCGGAACCGGCTGTCCGAGACCACCGGCATCCGGCTGCCCGCCGCGGTGGTGTTCGAGTACGCCACCCCGCTGGCGCTGGCCGCGCACCTGCACACGTCCATGCCCGCGGCCGACGGCACACACGCCGGCTCGCCGCTCGCCGGGCTCGACCAGCTCGAAGAAGCCCTGGCCGGTGCCGAACCCGGCGCCGTGGACCAGGCGAAGCTGCGCATGCGGCTCACCGCGCTGCTCGCCAAGTACGGCGGCGAGGAGCAGTCCGGCGCCGCACCGGAGCACGACCTGTCGTCGGTCTCCGACGACGAACTGTTCGGCCTCGTCGACGGCCTCGGCGCCGACCAAGGGTGAGGAAGGGAACCGCGTGGCTAACGAGGACAAGCTCCGGGACTATCTCCGGCGTGCGCTGACCGAGGCGCAGAGTGCGCAGCGCAGGCTCGCCGAGATCGAACAGGCCAGGCGCGAGCCCATCGCGATCGTCGGCATGGCCTGCCGCTACCCCGGCGGCGTCGGCACCCCCGAGCAACTGTGGAAGATGCTGGCCGCGGGCCGGGACGGGATCTCCGGGTTCCCCGCCGACCGCGGCTGGGACCTGGCCGGACTGCCGGTCGGGCTCGGCGGGTTCGTCGCCGACGCCGGTGACTTCGACCCCGGGTTCTTCGGGATCTCGCCGCGCGAGGCGCTGGCCATGGACCCGCAGCAACGGCTGCTCCTCGAGACCTCCTGGGAGGCGTTCGAACGCGCCGGGATCGACCCGCTCACCGCACGCGGCAGCCGCACCGGTGTCTTCGCGGGCGTGATGTACCACGACTACGCGACACTGATGGACAGCGTGCCCGAGGAACTGGAAGGTTTCATCGGCAACGGCAACGCCGCCAGCATCGCCACCGGCCGGGTCGCCTACACCTTCGGTCTCGAAGGCCCCGCCGTCACCGTGGACACCGCCTGCTCCTCGTCCCTGGTCACCCTGCACCTGGCGGTACAGTCGCTGCGCTCCGGGGAGACGACGCTGGCCCTGGCCGGCGGCGTGACCATCATGTCCACCCCCGGCACCTACGTGGAGTTCGACCGGCTCGGCGGACTGGCCGGTGACGGCCGCTGCAAGGCGTTCTCCGCCGACGCCGACGGCACCGGCTGGTCCGAGGGCGTCGGCATGCTGCTGCTGGAGCGGCTCTCCGACGCACAGCGCAACAACCACCCGGTGCTCGCCGTCATCCGCGGCTCCGCCGTCAACCAGGACGGCGCCTCCAACGGGCTCACCGCCCCCAACGGCCAGGCACAGCGCCGGGTCATCGTGGAGGCACTGACCAACGCCGCACTGTCCCCCGGGGACATCGACGCGGTGGAGGCACACGGCACCGGCACCTCGCTGGGCGACCCGGTGGAGGCGCAGGCCCTCCACGGCGTCTACGGCGCCGATCGCGAGCGGCCGTTGTGGCTGGGGTCGGTGAAGTCGAACATCGGACACACGCAGGCCGCCGCAGGCGTCGCCGGCGTGATCAAGGTGGTTGAGGCGATACGCCACGGGGTGCTGCCCCGCACCCTGCACGTCGACGAACCGACCCCGCACGTCGACTGGGCCGGCGGCCCGCTGGAACTCCTCGCCGAGTCCCGGCCCTGGCCGGAGACCGGGGTCCGTCGGGTCGCGGTGTCGGCGTTCGGGGTGAGCGGGACCAACGCGCACGTGATCATCGAGCAGGCGCCGGCTGTTGAGCCTGTATCTGTCGGCGAGCAGGTGTTGCCGGTGCCGGTGGTGGTGTCCGGGCGGAGTGCGGAGGCGTTGCGTGGTCAGGCGGCTCGGTTGCGTGAGTACGTGCTTGCCGAACCGGGCGTCGGCGTTGCGGAGGTGGCGCGTGCGGCGGCGCTGTCCCGGGCCGCTCTGGAGCATCGCGGTGCGGTGGTGGCCGCGGACCGGGAGGAACTGCTCGCCGGGCTTGAGGAGCTGACGGACGGGTCGGTCACCGGCGTTGCCGGGCACGGGGGTGGCACCGGGTTCTTGTTCTCGGGGCAGGGGTCGCAGTGGTCGGGTATGGGGCGGGAACTGTCTGAGCGGTACCCGGTGTTCGCGGAGTCCTTCGCGGACGTCTGTGCGCGGCTGGAGTCGGTGTTGGGGCGGCCGGTTCGGGAGGTGGTTCTCGATGGCGGTGATCGGCTGGATGGGACGTTGTTCGCGCAGTGTGGTCTGTTCGCGGTCGAGGTTGCGTTGTTCCGGTTGCTGGAGTCGTTCGGTGTGGTGCCGGACTTCGTGGTGGGGCATTCGGTGGGTGAGGTGGCGGCCGCACACGTGGCTGGGGTGTTGTCGCTGGATGATGCGGTCACTTTGGTGTGTGCGCGTGCCGGGTTGATGCAGGAACTGCCGCGGGGTGGGGCGATGCTCGCGGTCAACGCTACGGAGGCGGAGGTCGCGGAGGTTCTGTCCGGCGAGGTGGGTATCGCGGCGGTCAACGGGGCTCGTTCTGTGGTGGTCTCCGGTGCGGAGCAGGCGGTGGAGGGTGTTGCCGGCGAGGCGCGGGAGCGGGGCTGGCGTAACACCCGACTCAGGGTGAGCCATGCATTTCATTCGCCGTTGATGGACTCGGTGTTGGACCGGTTCCGGGAGGCGATCGCCGGGGTCACCTTCGCCGCTCCGAGCATCCCGTTCGTGTCCACAGTCGATGTCGACACGGCGCCGGTGGATGCCGACTACTGGGTGCGTAACGTCCGGAACACGGTCCGCTTTGCCGACGCGGTGGCTCACCTGCACGAGCAGGGCGTGACGAGGTTCGTGGAGGTCGGCCCGGACGCCGCGCTGACCGCCGTAGGGCCGGACTGTCTGCCGCAGGATGCGACCGCAGCTTTCATCCCGTTGCTGCGTCGCGAGCAGTCCGAAGTTCGTTCCCTGGCAAGCGGGTTGGCTCGGTTCCATGCGCATGGCGGTGGCGTCGACTGGGCGTCCTATCTGCCTGCCGCGGCCCGGGTCGACCTGCCTACCTACGCCTTCCAACGCCGCCGCTACTGGCTGGAGTCGGCCCCCGGCGGCAACCTAGCCGCCTCGGGACTGCTCCCGGCCGGCAATCCGCTGCTCGGTGCGGCCACCGCGCTGGCCGGGTCGGACGCGTATCTGCTCACCGGCCGGCTCTCGGTGGTGTCCCAGCCCTGGCTGGCAGACCACCGTGTCAATGGTGCGATCGTGCTGCCCGGCGCGGCGTTCGTGGAGCTGGCGGTGCAGGCCGCCGACCGTGTCGGCTGCGACCGGGTCGAGGAACTCGTGCTGAGCGCGCCGCTGGTGCTGACTGACACGGGCGCGGTCCGGCTGCAGTTGGCCGTCCGCGAGGCGCAGGACTCCGGCCATCGCGCCGTGGAGATCTACTCTCTGGCCGAGGACGCGTCCGAGGACGAGCCGTGGACGCTGCACGCCACCGGCACTCTCGCCGCCGGCCCGCACGAACCCGTCGCCGCCGAGGAGGTCTGGCCGCCGACGGACGCCACCCCGGTGGCCGTGGACGCCGCCTACGCCGATCTCGCCGCTCGCGGCCTCGGCTACGGACCGGCGTTCCAGGGGCTGCGCGCGGCCTGGCGGCGCGGTGACGAGATCTTCGCCGACATCGCCCTGCCCGACGAACTCCGCGACAGGGCTGGCGGGTTCGGGCTGCACCCCGCGCTGCTGGACGCCGCCCTGCACGCGCTCGCGCTCACCGACGACACCGGTACCGCGCGGCTGCCGTTCTCCTGGGCCGGCGTCCGGCTGCACGCCGCCGGAGCAGCCGCCCTGCGGGCGCGGCTCGCCCCCACCGGCGAGGGTGCCTTCGCGCTCGACCTGTTCGACGGCACCGGTGCCCCGGTCGCCTCCGTCGAAGCGCTGACTCTGCGGGCCGCGACCGGACAGGGGACGAGCCGGGTGCCCCGGGACTCGCTGTTCCGGCTGGACTGGGACACCGTCCCGGCCCCCGCCGAACCGGCCGTCGGCCGGTGGGCGGTGTTGGGTGCGCTGCCCGAGTCCCTGGCAGCCGGCCTGCGGGCCGGCGGGGCCGACCTCGCGGGTGACGGTGCCGCCGACGTCACCGTGCTGGCCGTTCCAGCGGGGCAGCCCGCCGAAGCGGTCACCGCCACCGTGCTGCGGCAGGTGCAGGAGTGGCTGGCCGGCAGCGCGGCGCCCGCCCGGCTGCTCGTGGTCACCACCGGCGCGGTCGCCACCGAACCCGCCGACCCCCCGGCCGACCCGGGAGGCGCTGCGGTGTGGGGGCTGTTGCGCGCCGCGCAGGCCGAACAGCCCGGGCGGATCGTGCTGGCCGACCTCGACGACACCGCCGAGTCCCGCCGCGCACTGTCCGCCGTGCCGGCCAACGGGCAGCCTCAACTGGCGTTGCGCCGAGGCCTGTTGCGCACGCCGCGGTTGGTCAGGTCCGAGCTGGTGCCGCCCGTGGAACCGCACTGGCGGCTGGCCGTCACCCGCCCCGGCACTCTGGAAAACCTCGCGCTGGTGCCCGCCCCGGCCGCGGCGGCTCCGCTGCGGCCGGGCCAGGTGCGCATCGCCGTGCGGGCCGCCGGGCTGAACTTCCGTGACGTGCTCATCGCTCTGGGCATGTACCCCGGCGAGGTGGCCCTCGGCGGCGAGGGCGCCGGTGTGGTCACCGAGGTCGCCGACGACGTCACCGACCTGGCACCGGGTACTCGGGTCACCGGCCTCTTCGGTGACGCGTTCGCCCCGGTCGCGGTGGCCGAGCGGGCGGCCGTGGCACCGGTTCCGGACGGCTGGACGTTCGAGCAGGCCGCCGCCATGCCGATCGCGCACCTCACCGCCCAGCTCGGCCTGGTCGAGCTCGCCGGACTGCGGGCCGGAGAGAAGGTGCTGATCCACTCCGCGGCCGGCGGCGTCGGCACGGCCGCCGTACAGCTGGCCCGGCACCTCGGCGCCGAGGTCTACGGCACCGCGAGCGAGGGCAAGTGGCAGGTGCTGCGCGACCTCGGTCTGGACGACGCGCACATCGCCTCCTCGCGGGACACCGGCTTCGCCGCGAAGTTCGGCCCGGTGGACGTCGTACTGAACTCGCTGTCCGGCGAGTTCGTGGACGCCTCGGCGGGGCTGCTGCGCCCCGGCGGCCGGTTCCTGGAGATGGGCAAGACCGACCTGCGCGACCCGGCCGACTTCCCGGACGTCGACTACCTGCCGTACGACCTGATGCAACTCCCGCCGCAGGAGATGCAGCGGCTGCTGGTCGCGGTGCTGGAGCTGTTCGCCGCGGGCGCGCTGACCGTACCGCCGCCCTCCGTCTGGCCGGTCTCCCGGGCCGTCGACGCGTTCCGGTACCTCAGCCAGGCCCGGCACACCGGCAAACTGGTGCTCACCCTGCCCCGCCGGCTCGACCCCCGGGGCACCGTCCTGATCACCGGCGGCACCGGCACCCTCGGCGGGCTGGTCGCCCGGCATCTGGTGCGCGAGCACGGCATAAGGCACCTGGTGCTGACCAGCCGCCGTGGCAGCGCCCCCGAACTGGAGGCCGAGCTCACCGGACTCGGCGCCGACGTGCGCGTGGTGGCCTGCGACGCCGCCGAACGGGACGCGTTGGCCGCGTTGTTGGCCGACGTGCCTGCCGAACATCCGCTGACCGCCGTGGTGCACGCGGCCGGGGTCTCCGACGACGGGCTGTTCACCGCGCTCACCCCGGAGCGGCTGGCCGCGACGCTGCGGCCCAAGGTGGCTGCCGCACTGCACCTGGACGAGCTGACCCGCGGCCTGGACCTGGCCGCGTTCGTACTGTTCTCCTCGGCCACCGGCACCCTCGGCGGCCCAGGGCAGGCCAACTACGCCGCCGCCAACGCCTGCCTGGACGCACTGGCCGGCCGACGGCGCGCCGCCGGGCTCCCCGCCCAGTCGCTGGCCTGGGGGCTCTGGGCCCCGCCGAGCGGCATCACCGGCGAACTCTCGGCCGCCGACCTGGCCCGGATGGCCCGCGCCGGAGTGCAGGCGCTGTCCGCCGAGGAGGGGCTGGCGCTGTTCGACGCGGCGTTGACCGTGGACGAGCCGGTGCTGCTGCCGGCCAAGGTCCGGTTGCACACCGCCGACCCGGCGCTGCTGCCACCCCTGCTGCGCGGCCTGACACGCGGCCCGCGACGTCGTACCGCCGCAGCGGCCGGGTCCGGTACGGCCACCCGTCCGGCCCACCTCACCCCCGAGGAACTGCTGACCCTGGTGCGCGCCGAGACGGCCGCCGTCCTCGGCCACGCCGACGCCGACTCCGTCGACCCGCGGGCGGAGTTCCGCGCACTCGGAGTGGACTCGCTGTCCGCGGTAGAACTGCGCAACCGGCTCACCGCGGCCACCGGCACCGCCCTGCCCGCCACGCTGGTGTTCGACTACCCGACCCCCGCCGCGGTCGCCGGACGCCTGCACCAGGACACGCCCGAGAACACGCCCGCGCCGGCCCCGGCCGGTGTCGGCACCGACGAGCCCATCGCGATCGTCGGCATGGCCTGCCGGTTCCCGTCGGAGATCCGCTCCCCGGAACAGCTGTGGCGGTTCCTGCTCGACGGCGGTGACGGCATCACCGGGTTCCCGGCCGACCGCGGCTGGGACCTGGACTCGCTGTTCGACGCCGACCCCGACCGGCCGGGCACCTCCTACACCCGGCACGGCGGATTCCTGCGCGCCGCCGCCGACTTCGACGCCGACTTCTTCGGCATCAACCCGCGCGAGGCGCTCGCCACCGACCCGCAGCAGCGGCTACTCCTGGAGACCTCCTGGGAGACCTTCGAACACGCTGGGATCGACCCGGCCGCGGTGCGCGGCAGCCGGACCGGGGTGTTCGTCGGCGTGATGCGCCAGGACTACGGACCGATGCTGCACCACGCCGCCGAGGGCGTGGAGGGCTACCGGCTCACCGGCAGCGCGGCCAGCGTCGCCTCCGGCCGGCTCGCCTACACGTTCGGCCTGGAAGGCCCCACCCTGACCGTCGACACCGCCTGCTCGTCCTCGCTGGTGGCCCTGCACCTGGCCGCCCAGGCGCTGCGCCGCGGCGAGTGCGACCTGGCGCTGGCCGGCGGGGCCACCGTGATGGCCACCCCCGGGCTGTTCGTGGAGTTCTCCCGGCAGCGCGGCCTGGCAGCCGACGGCCGGTGCAAGTCGTTCTCGGCCGACGCCGACGGCACTTCATGGTCGGAGGGCGCCGGGATGCTGCTCGTGGAGCGGCTCTCCGACGCCCGCGCGGCCGGGCACCCGGTGCTGGCCGTGGTGCGCGGCTCCGCGGTCAACTCCGACGGCGCTTCCAACGGGCTCACCGCCCCCAACGGCCCGTCCCAGCAGCGGGTGATCCGCACCGCGCTGGCCACGGCCGGACTGTCCACCGGGGACGTGGACGCGGTGGAGGCACACGGCACCGGCACCACCCTGGGCGACCCCATCGAGGCGCAGGCCCTGCTGGCCACCTACGGCCAGGGCCGGGACGGCGAGCCGCTGTGGCTCGGGTCGGTCAAGTCCAACATCGGGCACACCCAGGCCGCCTCCGGTGTCGCCGGGATCATCAAGATGGTCCTCGCCCTGCGGGAAGGGCTGCTGCCCCGCACCCTGCACGTCGGCGCACCCAGCCCGCACGTGGACTGGGCCTCCGGCGCGGTGTCCCTGCTCACCGAGGCACGGCCCTGGCCGGAGACCGGCCGGGCCCGCCGTGCCGCCGTGTCCTCGTTCGGCGTCAGCGGCACCAACGCGCACATCGTCATCGAGCAGGCCCCGGCCGAGGCGGCTCCGCAGCCGCGGGACCGGACGCCCCTGCCGCTGCCGGTCGTGCTCTCCGCCCGCACCGAGAGGGCCCTGACCGCCCAGGCCGCCCGGCTGCTGACCCACCTCGGCGACCACCCGGACCTCGAACCGGCCGCGCTGGCGCACTCGCTGCTGACCACCCGCGCCGCGCACCCGCACCGGGCGGCGGTGCTGACCGGTCCGCATGCCGGGGGGCTCCACACCGGACTGGCCGCCCTCGCCGACGGCACCCCCGACGCCGACGTGGTCACCGGCTTCGCCGCCGACGCCGGGAAACTGGCCTTCCTGTTCCCCGGCCAGGGCTCCCAGCGCCTCGGGACCGGTCGCGAACTGGCCGCAGGGTTCCCCGCCTACGCCGAGGCGTTCGACGCGGTGTGCGCCGAACTCGACCGGCACCTGCCCCGGCCACTGCGCGAGGTGCTGTTCGCCGCCGAGGGCAGCCCCGAGGCCGCCCTGCTCGACCGCACCGACTTCACTCAGGCCGCGCTGTTCGCCGTCGAGGTCGCACTGGTCCGGCTCACCGAGAGCTGGGGGCTGCGCCCGGATCTGGTGGCCGGCCACTCCGTCGGCGAGATCGTCGCCGCACACATCGCCGGAGCGCTCACCCTGCCCGACGCCGCCACGCTCGTCACCGCCCGCGGCAGGCTGATGGCGGCGGGCACGGCGGGCGGCGCGATGGTCGCCGTCCAGGCCACCGAGGCCGAACTCGCCCCGCTGCTCGCCGAGTACGCCGGGCAGGTGCGGCTGGCCGCCGTCAACGGCCCGACCGCGGTGGTGGTGTCCGGCGACGCCGACGCGGTCGCCGAGATCGGCGCGCACTGGCGCGAACGAGGCCGCCGTACGCGGCAGTTGCGGGTAACCATGGCCCCGCACTCCCCGCACATGGACGGCATCCTGGACGAGTACCGGGAGATCGTCAGCGGCATCCCGTTCGGCGCGCCACGCCTGCCGGTCGTGTCCACGGTGACCGGGGCGCCGCTGTCCGAGCGGGAGATCACCGACCCGGAGCACTGGGTGGCCAACGTCCGGGACAGTGTGCGGTTCCTGCCCGCGGTGCGCGCCCTGGCCGCGGCGGGGGCCACCGCGTTCGTCGAGATCGGCCCGGCCGCCGCACTGACCGCGATGGCCCGCGACTGCCTGACCCCGGCCGAACCCGACGACGAGCCCGACAACGGACCCCACTCCGGAACGGTCGTGCTGCCCACCCTGCGCGACGGCCGGGACGAGTTCCCGGCCCTGCTGGACGCGCTGACCCGGCTGCATGTGCACGGCATCTCCGCCGACTGGGCCGCGGTCACCGAAGGCCGCGCACCGGCGCCGGTCCCGCTGCCCACCTACCCATTCCAGCACCGCCGGTTCTGGATGACCGGCGAGACGGCCGCCGACGCCGGCGCGGCCGGCCTCGGCACCGTCGGGCACCCGCTGCTCGGCGCGGCCGTCACGCTGGCGGACGGCGCCGGGGTGCTGTTCACCGGGCGACTGTCCACCACCGCCCAGCCCTGGCTGGCCGACCATGTGGTGGCCGGCCGGATCGTGCTGCCCGGCACCGCGTACGTCGACCTCGTCGCCCGCGCCGGGGACGAACTCGGCTGTGGCTGGATCACCGAACTCACCCTGGACGCACCGCTGGTCCTGCCCGAGCGGGGCAGCGCCGCACTGCAACTGGTGCTCGGCACCCCCGACGACCAGGGCCGCCGGACGGTGACCCTGTACTCCCGGGCCGAGGCGGGCACCACCGACGAGCCGTGGACCCGGCACGCCACCGGCACCGTCGAACCGGCGGACGACAGCGCGCCACCGTTGGGCGACTGGCCCCCGGCCGAGTCCGAGTGGGGTGAGCCCGGTGGGCTGTACGAGCTGCTGGCCGACCGTGGCCTCGCCTACGGACCGGTGTTCCGGGGCCTGCGCCGGGTCTGGCGGCACGGCGAGGAGCTGTACGCCGAGGTCGCCCTGCCCGAACCGGCCGAGCCCGCGGGCTTCGGGGTGCACCCGGCGCTGCTGGACGCCGCGTTGCACGCCCTGGCCACCGACCCGGAGGCGACCACGGCCGCCCTGCCGTTCGCCTGGACCGGCGTGACCGTCCGGCAGCCCGGAGCCGACTCGCTGCGGGTACGGCTGACCCCGGCCGACGGTGGCTTCGCCATCGCCGCGTACGACGGTTACGGCGCCCCGGTGCTCACGGTGGACCGTCTCGCGCTGCGCCCGATCCCCGCCGGACTGAGCGCCGGAGACGCCGGGACCGAGGCACTGCACAGGGTCGACTGGACGCCAGTGCGCACCGCCGCGGAGGACCCCGTGCCCACCGACACCGAGTCCCCCGATGCCATCGAGCTCGGCGCGGATCTCGACCTCACCGCGGTGACCGACCTCGGAGAGTGGCTGCTCGCCGCGCTGCCCGCCACCACGAACGACCCGGCCGGCATCGCCACCGCCACCCACCGCGCCCTGGCCCTGCTGCGCACGTTCCTGACCGAGGAGCGGTTCGCCGGCACCACGCTCGCCCTGCGCACCACCGGAGCCGTCGACGGCACCGACCTGGGCGCCGCCGCCGTCTGGGGCCTGGCCCGCTCCGCCCAGTCGGAGAACCCGGGCCGGATCGTGCTGCTGGACAGCGACGGCAGCCTGCCGGACCCCGTCGCCCTGGCCACCGGCGAGCCCCAACTGGCCGTCCGGGACGGCATGGTGCGCGTGCCCCGGCTGGTCCGCGCCGACGTCGGCGAGCCCGCCGTATGGCACCCGGAGGGCACGGTACTGATCACCGGCGGTACCGGCGCCCTCGGCTCGGTACTGGCCCGGCACCTCGCGGCCGAGCACGGCGTACGGCACCTGCTGCTCACCGGCCGCCGTGGGCCCGACACTCCGGGCGCCGCCGCACTGGTCACCGATCTCGCCGAACTCGGCGCCACCGCCCGGGTGGTGGCCTGCGACGTGGCCGACCGGGACGCGCTGGCCGCCCTGCTGGCCGGCATCCCCGACGCGCACCCGCTGACCGCCGTGGTGCACGCCGCCGGTGTGCTGGACGACGGGATGCTCGCCGCGCAGACCCCCGAGCGCATCGACCGGGTGCTGCGGCCCAAGGCGGCCGCCGCACTGCACCTGGACGAGCTGACCCGCGGCCTGGACCTGGCCGCGTTCGTGCTGTTCTCCTCGGCCGCCGGGATCCTGGGCAGCCCCGGACAGAGCAACTACGCCGCCGCCAACGCCGTCCTGGACGGCCTCGCCGCCCGCCGCCGCGCGGCCGGCCTGCCCGCCGTGTCGCTGGCCTGGGGCCTGTGGGCCGGGGGCATGGGCGACACGGCGGACGGCACCGCCCGGCAGCGCATCGAACGCCTCGGTGTGGTGCCGCTCGAACCGGCCGAGGGCATGCGGCTGTTCGACGCCGCCGTACCCGGCGAGAACGCCCTGGCCGTCCCCGTCCGGCTCAACCTGGCCGCGCTCCGCGAGCAGGCCCGCACCGTCCCGCCGGCCCCTGTGCTGCGCGGCCTGGTCCGGGTCCCGGCCCGCCGCGCCGACGGCACCGGCGCGCTCCGGACGGCGTTCGCCGGGCTCGACGAGGCCGCCCGCGGCCGGCTGGTGCACGACACCGTACGCACCGCGGTCGCCGCCACCCTCGGCCACGGCGACGCGGCCGAACTGGGCGACCGGCGCGCCTTCACCGATCTCGGCTTCGACTCGCTGACCTCGGTGGAACTGCGCAACCGGCTGGCCGCCGGCACCGGCCTCGCGCTGCCCGCCACCCTGGCCTTCGACCACCCGAGCATCGCGGCCACCGCCGCCTACCTGCTGCGCAGGCTCACCGCGACCGCCGCCCCCGCGCGCACCGCACCCCGCCGCACCGGCCCGGCCGACGAACCGATCGCCATCATCGGCATGGCCTGCCGCTACCCCGGCGGAGTGCGCTCCCCGGAGGACCTGTGGCGGCTGGTGAGCGGGGACGGCGACGGGATCTCGCCGTTCCCCACCGACCGCGGCTGGAAGACCGAACAGCTCTACGACCCCGACCCCGACCGCGCCGGGCGCACCTATCTCACCAAGGGCGGATTCCTGCACGACGCGGCCGACTTCGACACGGGGTTGTTCGGGATCTCGCCGCGCGAGGCCCTCGCCATGGACCCGCAGCAGCGGCTGCTCCTGGAGACCTCCTGGGAGGCGCTGGAGCGCACCGGCATCGACCCGCTGTCCCTGCGGGAATCCGACACCGGCGTGTTCGTCGGCGTCATGTACCACGACTACGCCACCCGGCTCCCCAGCACCCCGCAGGACGTCGAGGGCTACCTCGGCGCCGGCACCGCGGGCAGCGTCGCCTCCGGTCGGGTCGCCTACACCTTCGGCCTGCAGGGCCCGGCGGTCACCGTCGACACCGCCTGCTCCTCCTCTCTGGTCACCCTCCACCTCGCGGCGCAGGCGCTGCGGGCGGGGGAGTGCTCGCTGGCTCTGGCCGGCGGCGCGACCGTGATGTCCACACCCGGAACCTTCATCGAGTTCTCCCGGCAGCGCGGACTGGCCGCCGACGGCCGGGTGAAGGCGTTCTCCGCCGATGCGGACGGCACCGTCTGGTCCGAGGGCGTCGGCCTGCTGGTGGTGGAGCGGCTCTCCGACGCGCGCCGCAACGGCCACCGCGTCCTCGGTGTGCTGCGCGGCTCGGCGGTCAACCAGGACGGCGCCTCCAACGGACTCACCGCCCCCAACGGCCCCTCCCAGGAACGGGTCATCCGCACCGCCCTCGCCGCCGCCCGGCTGTCCCCCGCGGACGTCGACCTGGTGGAGGCGCACGGCACCGGCACCGCCCTGGGCGACCCGATCGAGGCCCAGGCGCTGCTGGAGACCTACGGCGCCGATCGCGAACAGCCCCTGTGGCTCGGGTCGGTCAAGTCGAACATCGGGCACACCCAGGCCGCCGCCGGGGTCGCCGGTGTGATCAAGGTCGTCCAGGCGATGCACCACGGGGTGCTGCCGCGCACCCTGCACATCGGCGAACCGACCTCGCACGTGGACTGGTCGGCCGGTGCGGTACGGCTGCTCACCGAGGCACGGCCGTGGCCGGAACGGGAGGGGCCGCGGCGGGCGGCGGTGTCCTCGTTCGGGATCAGCGGCACCAACGCCCACGTGATCATCGAACAGGGCCCGGAGGTTGCGGCCCCGCAGCCGGCGCCCCGGCGGGTGGTGCCGGTGCCGCTGTCCGGCAACACCGAGGCCGCACTGCGTGCCCAGGCCGGCCGGCTGCGCACCTGGCTGGCCGCCGCACCGGAGGCCGGAATCGCCGAGTCGGCCGCCGCGCTGACCACGGGGCGCGCCGCGCTGACCCACCGCGCCGTGGTGGTCGCGGCCGACCGCGAGGACCTCCTCACCGGACTGACCGCGCTGGCCGCCGGCGACACCGCACCGCACATCGCCACCGGAACGGCCGGGACCACCGGCCGCACGGTGTTCGTCTTTCCCGGTCAGGGGGCACAGTGGGCGGGGATGGCGGTGGAACTGCTGGACTCCTCGCCGGTGTTCGCGGAGCGGATGGCCGAATGTGCCTCGGCGCTGGGCGAGTTCGTGGACTGGTCGCTGTTCGGTGTGCTGCGGGGTGAGTCTGGTCAGCCGTCCCTGGAGCGGGTGGACGTCGTACAGCCGGTGTCGTTCGCGGTGATGGTGTCCCTGGCCGCGTTGTGGCGGTCGTTCGGCGTCGAGCCGGATGCGGTGGTGGGGCATTCGCAGGGGGAGATCGCGGCGGCGTGTGTGGCGGGGGCGCTGTCCCTGCGCGACGCCGCATTGGTGGTCTGCGTGCGGAGCGGGCTGATCGCCGGGGAACTGGCCGGACACGGCGCGATGGCCTCCGTGACGCTGCCCGCCGACGAGGTGACCGCCCTGCTGCCCCCGGGCGTGACGGTCGCCGCGGTCAACGGCTCCGCCTCGACGGTGGTCTCCGGCGACCCGGCGGCCCTGGACCGGCTGCTGGCCGACTGCGAGGAGCGGGGCACCCGCGCTCGTCGTATCGCGGTGGACTACGCCTCCCACTCCCCGCAGGTCGAACGGATCGAGGCACGACTGGTCGAGGCGCTCGCGGAGGTGCGCCCGCGGACGGCGGACGTGCCGATGTTCTCCACGGTCACCGCCGACTGGGCCGATACCGCCACGCTGGACGCGGAGTACTGGTACCGCAACCTCCGCCAGACCGTTCATTTCGAAGCCGCCGTCCGCGCCTTGGCCGAGCAGGGCCACCGTGGCTTCGTCGAGGTCAGTCCGCACCCCGTGCTGACGCCCGGCATCGACCAGACGCTGGACGGGGTGACCGTCGTGGGCTCGCTGCGCCGCGACGAGGGCGGCCTCGAACGGTTCCTGCTCTCCGTCGCCGAGGCACAGGTCGCGGGGCTCCCGGTGCAGCTGACGGCCGCCTTCGACGGCACCCGGCCCGCCCCGCCGGACCTGCCCACCTACGCCTTCCAACGACAGCGCTACTGGCTGACCGCCCCGGAGCACACCGGAACGGACGCGGCGGACGGCACGTTCTGGGCGGCCGTCGACCCGGCCGACCCCAAGGCCCTGGCCGACCTGCTCGGCGTGCCGGCCGAACCGCTCGCCGAGGTCCTGCCCGCACTGGCCGCCTGGCGCGCCGCCCAGGAGACGACCGCCACCACCGACAGCCGGCGCTACACCGTGGGCTGGCGGCCCGTCGAGGCCACCGACGCCGTGCTGAGCGGCACCTGGCTGGTGGTCGGCCCCGACGACCAGGCCCTGGCCGAGGAGTGCGCCGCCGCGCTCGGCCGCGCCGGGGCCGAGGCCCGCGTGGTCGACCTGGAGACCGTCGCGGCCGAGGCCGGCACGGCGACCGGGGTGGTTTCCCTGCTCGGCCTGGCCGAGGGCCCGCACCCGGACCATCCCGCCGTGCCCACCGGACTGGCCGCCACCCTCGACCTGGTGCGCGTCCTCGCCGACACCGGCACCGCGCTGTGGCTGGTCACTTCCGGGGCGGTCGCCGCCACCCCGGCCGACCGGCTGCGCCACCCCGAACAGGCCATGCTCTGGGGCCTGGGCCGCACCCTCGCGCTGGAGCAGCCGAAGCTGTTCGGCGGCCTCGTCGACCTGCCCGAGGATCCGGGCCGGGGACTCGACCGGCTGGCCGCGCTGCTGGCCGGCACCGAGGACCAGGCCGCCGTACGCGAGACCGGGCTGCTGGTGCCGCGCCTCGCGCACGCCCCGCTGGGCGGGCGCACCCCGGCCCGGCCCTGGCAGCCCACCGGGACCGTGCTGGTCACCGACGGCCTCGGCCCGATGGGACTGCCGGTGGCCCGCTGGCTGGCCGCGGGCGGCGCACAGGCGCTGGTCCTCACCACCGACGACCCGGCCGCCACCGCACCGGACGACCTCGGCGTCCCGGTCACCGTCAGCACCTGCGACCCGGCCGACGAGACCGCGCTCGCCGAACTGCTCGCCACCGTCCCCGCGGAGACACCGCTGACCGCCGTGGTGCACACCGCGGGCACCCTGCGCTCCGGCCCGCTGGCCGGCACCGACCTCGCCGAGGTCGCCGCCACCCTCGACGCGAAGGTACGCGGCGCGGCCAACCTGCACCGGCTCACCGGGGAGTTGGACGCCTTCGTGCTCTTCTCCTCCGTCGCGGCCACCTGGGGCGGCAGCGAACAGGGCGCGTTCGCCGCGGCCAACGCCTACCTCGACGCGCTGGCCCAGCACCGGCAGGCCCGCGGGCTGCCCGCCACCGCCGTCGCCTGGGGCCCCTGGGAAGGCGCCGGGTTCGGTGCCGCGGACGCCGATACCGAGGCCCGGCGCCGAGAGGAACTGCGCCGCCGGGGCGTGCTGGCGCTGCCCCCGCAGGAGGCGCTCGCGGCGCTGGCCGACGCGGTGCGGCACGCCGACACCACTGTGACTGTCGCCGACGTGGACTGGGCCGGCTTCGCACCCGCGTTCACCGCCGCCCGGCCCAGCCCGCTGCTGGGCGACCTGCCCGAGGTACGGGACGCGCTCACCACCGTGACCGGCGAACCGGACGCCGCCGAGTCCCGGCTCGCCGACCGGCTCGGGGCGCTGCCCGAGGCCGACCAGCAGCGCGAACTGGTCGAGCTGGTACGACGGGAGGTCGCCGTCGTCCTCGGGCACGGCGACCCGGACGCGTTGCCCACCGGGCGGCCGTTCACCGACCTCGGCTTCGACTCGCTGGCCGCGGTCAACCTGCGCAACCGGCTCGGCGCGGCCACCGGCGTACGGCTGTCGGCCAGTGCCGTGTTCGACCATCCGACCCCCGCCGGACTCGCCGACCACCTGCGCAGGCAGCTGGTGGTGCCGGCCGCGACCGCCGTCGGCTCGCTGGACGAGGAACTCGACCGGCTGGCCGGAGTGCTGGCCGAGGTGTCCGGCGAGGACGACCGGCGGCGGGCGCTGGCCCGGCTGCAAGGACTGGTCGGCCGGCTGAACCCGCGCGCCGACGGCGGCCGCGAGTCGGTCACCGAGCAGCTCGGGGCCGCCAGCGACGAAGAGATCTTCCGGTTCATCGACTCGGAGTTGAGCTGATCATGAGTGATGTCGACCGTCTCCGCGACTACCTGCGCAAGGTCACCGTCGACCTGCACGAGACCCGGCAGCGGTTGCGGGACTACGAGCAGCGCGACACCGAGCCGATCGCCGTCGTCGGCATGGCCTGCCGCTTCCCCGGCGGCATCGCCTCGCCCGAGGACCTGTGGGAGGTGGTGGCGGCGGGCCGGGACGTGATGTCGGCCTTCCCCACCAACCGGGGCTGGCCCCTGGACCGCCTCTTCGACCCCGACCCGGACCGGCCCGGCACCACCTACGTCAAGGAGGGCGGGTTCCTCTACGACGTGGCCGACTTCGATGCCACGTTCTTCGGGATCTCGCCGCGCGAGGCCCTCGCCATGGACCCGCAGCAGCGGCTGCTCCTGGAGACCTCCTGGGAGGCCCTGGAGCGGGCGGGCATCGACCCGCTGTCGCTGCGCGGCAGCCGGACCGGCGTGTTCGTCGGCAGCGGCGCCCAGGACTACGGGATGCTCGCCGCGCAGGCCGCCGAGGACCTGGAGGGCTACCTGCTCACCGGCAACGCGGTCAGCGTGCTCTCCGGACGGCTGTCGTACACCCTCGGCCTGGAGGGGCCCGCGCTGTCCGTGGACACCGCCTGCTCGGCCTCCCTGGTCGCCCTGCACCTGGCCCGCCAGTCGCTGGCCCGCGGCGAGTGCTCGCTGGCGCTGGCCGGCGGCGCGTCGGTGCTGTCCACCCCGGCCGGGTTCGTGGAGCTGTCCCGGCAGCGCGGCCTGGCCCCGGACGGCCGCGCCAAGGCGTTCGCCGAGGCTGCCGACGGCACCGCCTGGGCCGAGGGCGCCGGGATCCTGGTGGTGGAACGGCTCTCCGACGCGCGCCGCAACGGCCACCGCGTGCTCGCCGTGGTGCGCGGCTCGGCGGTCAACCAGGACGGCGCCTCCAACGGGCTGACCGCCCCCAACGGGCCCTCCCAGGAACGGGTCATCCGCGCGGCGCTCGCCGACGCGGGCCTGGCCGCCGCCGACATCGACGCCGTCGAGGCACACGGCACCGGCACCGCGCTGGGCGACCCCATCGAGGCCAACGCGCTGCTCGCCACCTACGGCCGCAACCGCCCCGCCGACCGGCCGCTGTGGCTGGGCTCGCTCAAGTCCAACCTGGGCCACGCCGGTGCGGCCGCCGGGGTCGGGGGCATCATCAAGACGGTGATGGCACTGCGCGGCGACCGGCTGCCGCGCACCCTGCACGTGGACGCACCCACCTCCGAGGCGGACTTCGCCTCCGGCGCGGTGGCGCTGCTCACCGAGGAACAGCCCTGGCCGGACACCGGCCGCCCGCGCCGCGCCGGCGTCTCCGCGTTCGGCATCAGCGGCACCAACGCACACGTACTGCTGGAACAGGCCGACGAGTTCGCGGCACCGGAGCCGGACCGCGAGAACCCCACCGACGACCGCGGCACACCGACTGCCACACCACGTCCGCGCCCGGCCGCCACCCCGGTTCCGCTCCCCGTCTCCGCCCGCACCCGTGAGGCCCTGCACGCGCAGGCCGAACGCCTGCTGCCCCTGGTACGGAGTGGCATCCCGCTGCCCGACCTCGCCGCGGCCCTGCTGCACTCCCGCGCCGCCCTCGACCACCGCGCCGTGGTCGTCGCCGCCGACCCGGACACCGCCGCTGAGGGACTGGCCGCCCTGGCCGCGGGCCGGTCGCACGACACCCTGGTCAGCGCCACCGCCGTACCGGACGACCGGGTGGTGTTCGTGTTCCCCGGCCAGGGCTCCCAGTGGGCCGGCATGGCCGCCGAACTCCTCGACTCCGCCCCGGTGTTCGCCGCGCACCTCGCCGAGTGCGACACCGCGGCCCGCGCCTTCGTGGACTGGTCCCTCACCGACGTGCTGCGCGGGGCGCCCGGCGCGCCCGACATGGAGCGCATCGAGATCCTGCAACCGGTGCTGTTCGCGGTGATGGTGTCGCTGGCCGAACTGTGGCGCTCCTACGGCCTCACCCCGGCCGCGGTGGTCGGCAGCAGCCAGGGCGAGATCGCCGCCGCCTGCACGGCCGGGGCGCTGTCCCTGCACGACGCGCTGAAGATCGTGGTGCTGCGCAGCCAGTTGTTCGCCGACGAACTGCGCGGCAACGGCGCGGTGGTGTCGGTGGCCGCGCCCGAGGAGCAGGTCCGTGCCCGGCTGGCCGCCCAGGGCGACGCGCTGCACATCGGCGGGGTCAACGGCCCGAACGCGGTCACTGTGGTCGGCGAGCAGGCCGGCCTGGAGCGGTTCGTCGCCGAGGCCACCGCCGACGGGCTGCGTGCCCGGCTGGTCGCCTCCACCGTCGCCTCGCACTGCGACCAGGTGGACCCGCTGCGCGACCGCATCCTGGACATGTTCGCGGACGTACGGCCCACCGCCACGGAGGTGCCGTTCTGCTCCACGGTCACCGGCGACTTCACCGACACCGGCACCCTGGGGGCGGAGTACTGGTTCGACAACGCCCGCCGGCCGGTGGCCTTCGACCCGGCCGTGCGCACCCTGCTGGCCGCCGGGTTCCGGTACTTCGTCGAGGTGAGTCCGCACCCGGTGCTGGTCACCGCCGTGCAGGAGATCGCCGAGGACGCCGGAGCCGATGCCGCCGCGGTCGGTTCGCTGCGCCGCGAACAGGGCGGCCTGGACCGCTTCCTGCGCTCGGCGGCCGACGCGTACACCCGCGGCGCCCCGGTCGACCTCGACGCCGCCCTGACCGGCCGGGAGACCGCCTGGGTGGACCTGCCCACCTACCCCTTCCAACGGCAGCGCTACTGGCCGGAGCCCGACCCCACCGCCGCCACGGCCACCTCCGATCCGATGGAGTCCGGCTTCTGGGAAGCGGTCGAGAACGCCGACCTGGCCGGCCTCAGCGACGCCCTGGAAGTGGACACCGCACCGCTGGCCGCCGTACTGCCCGCGCTGTCGGCGTGGCGACGGCAGCGGCGGGAGCGGTCCGTCGTGGACTCCTGGCGCCACACCCTGGACTGGCGGTCGGTGTCCGACCCCGCGAGCGCCCGGCTCTCCGGGGACTGGCTGCTCGCCGTACCCCCGGGGCACACCGGTCCGGAAGCCGACGCGCTGTCCAGGCACGGCGCCCGGGTGATCCGGGTCGAGGTCACCGTCGGCCCGCCGGACCCGGAAGCCCTGCGCACGGCGCTGGCCGACACGCAACCCGCCGGTGTGCTCGCCCTGTTGGCCTGGCCGGCCGCCGTGACCCTGGTCCGCGCCCTCGTCGAAGCGGGCGTGGCGGCCCCGCTGTGGTTCACCACCACGGAAGCGGTGGCCCTGGACGCCGAGCCGGACGGCGACCCGGACCGGGCCGGGCTGTGGGGCCTGGCCCCCACCGTGTCCCTGGAACACCCCGCCCTCACCGGCGGCATCGTCGACCTGCCCGCCCAGGCCGACGAACGGGCGCTGACCCGCTGGTGCGCGGCGCTGTCCGGGCGGACCGGCGAGGAACAACTGGCCGTCCGCCCCGCCGGGTTGTTCGCCCGCCGCCTGGTACGCAGCCCGCTCACCGCCCCGGCGGGCGCCGGTTGGCGGCCCACCGGCACCACCCTGGTCACCGGCGCGGACACCGCCGTCGGCGCGGCCACGGCCCGCTGGCTGGCCGCGGCGGGCGCCCCCGCCCTGCTGCTGACCGCCGACCCGGACACCGCCGTGGCCGCGGACCTCGTCGCCGAACTGCGCGACCTGGGCGCCGAAGTACACACCGCCGCTTGCGATCTGACGGACCGTGAGGCAGTCGCGGAGCTGCTCGCCGGGCGGCCGGTCACCGCCGTGCTGCACACCGCCGTACCGCTGACCGAGGCGCCGCTGACCGCCCTCGACGGCAGTGTCGCACCCAACCCCGGGGTCACCGCCGCCCGGCATCTGCACGACCTCACCCGCGACACCCCGCTCACCGCGTTCGTGCTGTTCTCCTCCGTGTCCGGCACCTTCGGCGGTGTCGGCCAGGCCGGTTACGCCGCGGCCGCCGCCGCACTGGACGCGCTGGCCGAACACCGCGCCGCCGCCGGGCTGCCCGCCCTGTCGGTGGCCTGGGCGCCCTGGGACGACCCGGCCGACACCGGCGGGGTGGCGGCCACCCGCCGGGAACGGCTGGCCGGCCGGGGCATCGCGGTCCTCGACGAGCACCGTGCCCTGGCCGCGCTCGGCGCCGCGCTCACCGCCGGGGACACCCGGCTGCTGCTGGCCGACGTGGACTGGCCGCGGTTCCGGGCCGCGTACACCTTCACCGGACCGCGCCCGCTCATCGCCGACTTCACCCCCGACCGCGGCCGCCGCGAGCCCACCGGCCCGTCCACTCCGGACGCCGGCCGGTTGGCCGCCCTGCCCGCCGCCGAGCGGTACGGCGCGCTGCTGGCCGCGATCGCCGGACAGGCCGCGGCCGTCCTGGGCTTCGCCGACGGCTCCGCGATCGACCCGGCCCGCCGCTTCCTCGAACACGGCTTTGACTCGCTGACCACCCTGGAGCTGCGCAACCGGCTGTCGGCGGCCACCGGGTTACGGCTCACCGCGGCCACCCTGTTCGAGTACGACACCCCCGAGGCGCTCGCCCGGCACCTGCGGGGCGAACTCGGCCCGGACCCGGCCGCCGCCCCCGAGGCCGGGATGTTCACGGGCCTGTGGCGCGCGGCGGCCGAAGCCGGGAAGACCGGCGAGTTCGTCGAACTGCTCGGCTCGGCGGCCAAGTTGCGCACCACCTTCGGCTCCGCCGGCGAGGCGGGCCCGCTGCCCGGACCGGTGGAGCTGACCGCCCACGACGAGGGCCCGCTCCTGGTCTGCCTGCCCACCGTGCTGGCCACCTCAGGACCGCACCAGTACGCCCGGTTCGCCGCCGGGCTGCACGGCCGGCGCGCGGTCTCGGCACTCGCCCTGCCCGGCTACCTCGACGGCGAACCGCTGCCCGCCGACCGGCCCGCCGCGATCGAGGCCGCCACCCGGCAGGTGGAGGCGGCGGCGGGGGAGCGGCCGGTGGTGCTGGTCGGCTACTCCTCGGGCGGTCTGCTGGCCGACGGCGTCGCCGCCGAGCTGACCGCGCGGGGCCGGCCGGCCGCCGGACTGGTCCTCGTCGACACCTTCGTCTTCGGCCCCGAACTCCCCGCCGAAGGCGCCGCCCTGTTCGAGCAGATGTTCGCGAGGCTGGCCGAGAACGGCGCGGTCACCGACGCCCGGCTCACCGCCATGGGCGGCTATCTGCGACTGCTCACCGACTGGGAACCCGCCGCCTCCGCCACGCCCGTCCTGGTGGCCCGCGCCACCGAGCCGCTCACCGGGTTCGACCGTCCGCCCGCCTCCTGGGCGTACCCGCACGACGTGGTGGAGCTGGCCGGCGACCACTTCACCGTCCTCGAAGAGCACGCCGACCGTACTGCCCAGGCGGTGCACGAGTGGTTGGAGAAACAGTGACACAACGACGTACCACCGTTCTGGTCGTCGGCGCGGGCCCGTGCGGCCTGGCCATGGCCGCACAGCTCAGCCGGCTCGGCGTGGCGGTCACCGTGGTCGACGCGGCGGACCATCCGCACACCGGCTCCCGGGCGATCCTGCTGTGGCCGCCGGTACGGGAAGTGCTCGGCGAACTGGGGCTCGCCGAGCGGGCCGCCCGCGACAGCGTCCAGCCCGCCGCGCTCCACTACCACCTGGGCTCCGGCGGCAGCGTGCGCGTGCCGCTCAGCGAGGCCAACGCCCCGCTGGTGCTGCCCCAGGAGCACACCGGCCGGCTGCTCGCGGAGGCCTTGGCCGACCGGGGCGTCGACGTCGAGTGGGGCACCCGGGTCACCAAGGTCGCCCCGGACGCGCACACGGTCACCGTCACCGCCAGCCGCGCGGACGGCACCACCACCGAGATCGAGGCCGACTGGGTGGTGGGCGCGGACGGGCTGCACAGCCAGGTCCGTGCCCAGCTGGGCATCGACTTCTCCGGGGCCCGGTTCCCGGCCACCTTCCTGCTCGCCGAGGGACGTATCGCCGGCGAGCACGGCACCGGCGGGATCAGCACCGAGGAGATCCACTACTTCCTCGCCGACACCGGGGTCGCGCTGATCGCCCCGCTGCCCGGCGGCGAGTTCCGCATCTCCGGCGCGGTCCCGGACGGCACCGAGGCCACCGCCGAGCAGGCCCAGGCACTGCTGGACGAGCGCGGCCCCGGCGGGCTCCGCTTCACCGAGGTGCGCACCGTGACCCTGTTCGCCAGCGACGAGCGGGTGGCCGGCGCGCTGCGCGCCGGCCGCTGCTTCCTCGTCGGCGACGCCGCCCACGTACACAGCCCGATTGGCGGCCAGGGCCTCAACCTGGGCATCCCCGACACCCGCAACCTCGCCTGGAAGCTCGCCGGCGTGGTGCACGGCCGGCTGCACGAGTCGGTCCTGGACACCTACGACCCGGAGCGCCGCGCCGCGATCGAGCAGACCCTCCAGGCCACCGGCCGGATGGCCCGGCAGGCCGTGGTCGGCCCGCTGGCCCGTCAGATCCGCAACATCACCTGGCGGTTGCTCGACGCCACCGGCGTACTGGCCCGCGGCTACGCCCCGATGCTGGCCGGCTGGCGCAGCCACTACCCGGACGTCCTCTTCGGCGGCACGGAACGCGCCCGGCCGCGCCCCGGCACCCGGGACCCCCGGTGGATCCCCAAGCCGGCCGACGAACTGGCCGGCCGGTTCCAGCTGATCACCTACGGCGGCAAGGACACCCGACTGGCCACCGAGGCGGCGGAGTTGGCCGACCGACTGCCCGAACTGGTCGCGCACTTCCCGCTGGACGGACCCGCCGAGAAGTACGTGCTGCTGCGCCCGGACGGCTATGTGGCCGCCGGCGGCCCCGCCGACCGGTTCCCCGGCGCCGCCGCGAAGCTCGCCGCGCTGGTCCCCACCCCGTCGTCACCGGCCGGGCCCGCCCGGTGACGGCCGAGCACCCCACGAGTTGAGCACCCCACGATGAGAGGACACGACATGCCCCACCCCGACGGCGCGCCGGCCACCGGCTGTCCCGTGCACGCCGACGCCACGGCGGCCCCCCGCCCCTGGGCGCCCGGGCTGCCCGAACCCGGCCCGGTGGAGCAGCTGCTGCTGCCCGACGGCAACCCGGTCTGGATGATCACCCGGTACGACGACGCGCTCGCCGCACTCAACAACCGCAAGCTCAGCAAGCACTTCGACAACGCACTGCCCGAGCTGTGGCCCTCCGTGGGCTACGACGGCCGTAAATCCATCCTCAACCAGCACATGAACCTCGCCGACCCGCCCGAGCACACCCGGCTGCGCAGACTGGTCTCCAAGGCGTTCACCCCGCGCCGGGTCGCCGACCTCGGCGAGCGGATCCAGCAGATCACCGACGAACTGCTCGACGCGGTCGCCGAGGCCGGCACCGCCGACCTGAAATCCTCGTTCATCTCCCCGCTGATCTCCACGGTGCTCTACGAGATGCTCGGCGTGCCGCTCGCCGACGTCGACGAGTTCGAGCGCAACACCTACATCTTCGTCGGCCTCGGCAACTCCTCCAGCCCCGAGGAGGTCGTCGCCTCGGTCGGCTGGTTCGAGGAGTACCTGACCAAGCTGACCGCGCAGCGCCGTGCCGACCCCGGCCCCGACCTCATCTCCGGCCTGGTGCAGGCCAACGAGGACGGCGACGCCCTCGCCGACCTGGAGATCCGCTCCACGGTCATGCTGCTGCTCCTCGCCGGCGCCGAGACCACCATCAACCTGCTCTCCAACGGCATCCTCGCGCTGCTGCGCAACCCCGAGCAGCTGGCCGAGCTCAAGGACGACCCCGAGGGGCTCGCCCCGGCCATCGAGGAACTGCTGCGGCTGACCAGCCCGGTGTTCACCGTGGTGTACCGCTTCGCCACGGAGGACATGGAGCTGGGCGGCGCGCAGGTCAAGGCGGGCGAGCACGTGATGATCTCGCTGGCCGCGGCCAACCACGACCCGGGCCAGTTCAGCGACCCGGAGACGCTGGACATCCACCGCGACGCCTCCAAGCACCTGGCGCTCGGCCACGGCACCCACTTCTGCATCGGCGCCCCCCTGGCCCGGCTCAAGGCCCGGATCGCGCTGCGCACCCTGTTCGACCGGTTCGACGACCTCCGACTCGCCGTTCCCGACGAGAAGCTGACCTGGACGCCCAGCCTGGTGGCCAACAGCCTGGACCACCTGCCGGTGACGTTCACCGCGGCGACCCCGGCAGCCGCCGGCTGACCTCCTCCGCGCACTCCTTGCTCCTGCGTACCGAGATCTGTACCGAGACTCTTTTCCGCGCGGTGACGGCCGTCCCCGCGCGGGGTTGGGAACGACAGCGATGACCGAGGCACCGATGCTGGACCCGGGCTTCATAGCCCAGCTGCTGCCCTTCGACCCCTTCGATCCGGCCTTCCTGGCCGACCCCTACCCGATCTACGCGCAGATCCGGGAGAAGGGCCCGGTGACCCGCACCCCGCTGGGGCTGTGGGCGGTGACCGGGCACGAGGCCTGCTCGGCCGTACTGCGCGACCAGCGCTTCGGCTGGGGCGACGGCGCCACCGTCGCCGACCACTTCCGCACCGAGGCCGACGGCACGGTGGTGCGGCCGTTCATCTTCTCCGACCCGCCCGAGCACACCCGGATCCGCGCCCTGGTCGGCAAGGCGTTCGCGGCCCGCCAGGTGGACCGGATGCGGACCACCGCCGAACAGGTCGTACGCGAACTGATCGAGACCGCGCGCGCCGAGGCCGGCGACGGTCCCATCGACCTGATGAGCGCGGTGGCGCACCCGCTGCCCGGCCGGATGCAGAACGCCCTCCTGGACGTCCCGGCCGAGCACGCGGCCCGTTTCGACGAGCTGTCCGGGGACATCGCCCGCGGCCTGGACCCGAGCTTCCTGCTCGGGCCCGAGGAGATCGCCAAACGCGACAACGCCCGCACCGAGCTGTACCGGTACATCGGCGAGCTGGCCGAGCAGCGCCGGGCGAAGCCGGGCACCGACCTCATCAGCGAACTGGTCGCCGTCGAGGAAGGCGGTGACACGCTGACCCCGGAGGAACTGGAGGTCACCTGCACCCTGCTGCTCTCCGCGGGGTACGCCACCACCGTGAACCTGATCGGCAACGGCATGTTCGCACTGCTGGGCCGACCCGACCAGCGGGACTGGCTGCGTGCCCACCCCGGCCAGGTGCCCGCCGCGGTCGAGGAGATGCTGCGCTTCGACACGCCGGTGCAGATGATCTCCCGGGTCGCCCTGGCCGAGGCCGAGATCGCCGGGCACACCATCCAGCCGGGCGAGCAGGTCATGCTGATGATCGGCGCCGCCAGCCACGACCCGGACGTCTACGACGACCCCGACGAGCTGAGGCTGGACCGGCCCGCCGGCCGCAACCTGGGCTTCGGCCTCGGTATCCACTTCTGCGTCGGCGCCCCGCTGGCCCGGCTCACCGCACAGGCCGCGGTGTCCGCCCTCGCGGAGCTGGACCTGGAACCGGTCACCGGCACACCGGCCCGGGTGCCCAACATCATCATGCGCGGCCTGGCCGAACTGCCCGTCCGGGTCACCGGCTGACCCGCAGGACACCGGGCGGACGCCCACCGGAGCTCTCCGGTGGGCACGCACCGCATCCGCACGGCGTCCCGCACCCGATCACACGCCGACGGCCTCACCGCACCCGATCACACGGCCACGGCCTCACCGCACACGGAGACTACGGGGATGACCGACACTCTCACCGCACCAGAACTCTGGATCCGCCGCTACCGGCCGGCGCCCCAGCACACCGACCTGTCGCTGGTCTGCTTCCCGCACGCGGGCGGCTCCGCCAGCTACTTCCGGCCGCTCGCCGACGCCCTGGCCCCCGTCGCCGACGTCCTGTCCCTGCAGTACCCGGGCCGCCAGGACCGGCGTGCCGAACCGCCCCGCACGGCGATCTCGCAACTGGCCGACGAGATCCTCACCGTGCTCGAGTCCCTGCCGCGGCGCCGGCTGGTGCTGTTCGGGCACAGCATGGGCGCCTGCGTGGCGTTCGAGGTGGCCCGCCGGATCGAGCAGGGCTCCTCGCTCGACCTGCTCGGACTGGTCGCCTCCGGCCGCACCGCCCCGCCCAAGGTGCGCGACCGCGGGGTCCGTTCGATGGACGACGCCGGTGTCGTCGCCGAGATCCGCCGGCTGAACGGCACCGACGAGCGGCTGCTCCTCGACGACGACGTCATCCAGATGATCATGCCGGCCATCCGCGGTGACTACACGGCGGTGGAGTCCTACCGGTACCTGCCGGGGCCGCCGCTGCGCTGCCCGATCAGTGTGCTCGTCGGTGACGACGACCCGCAGGTCACCCTCGCCGAGGCAGAGGAGTGGCGCGACCACACCGAGGGCGCTTTCACCCTGCGCGACTTCCCCGGCGGCCACTTCTACCTGGCCGAGCAGCAGGCCGGGGTGGCCCGGGCGCTGACCGAGGACCTGGCGGCCTTCCGCCGCGGCCCGGGACGCGACGCCTGACCGAACCGTCCCCGAGCACGCCCCCCAGACCGAAGGAAGCCTGTGGTGATGACCGACCTGGCCGCCGCGATCGAGTCACCCGACGCGCAGACACGTGACTTCGCGTCCCTGCCGGTACCGGAGTCCTACCGGGCCACCGTGCTGCGCAAGGACGAACAGCACATGTTCGACGGCGTCCCGGTCGGCGACCGCGAACCCGCCAAGGCCCTGCACATCGGTGACGTTCCGACCCCGGAGCCCGGCCCCGGCGAGGCCCTGATCGCCGTCATGGCGAGCTCCGTCAACTACAACACGGTGTGGAGCGCGCTGTTCTCGCCCGTGCCGACCTTCGCCTTCCTCGAACGCTACGCCCGCACCGGCGGCCCGGCCGCCCGGCACGACCTGCCCTACCACGTGATCGGCTCCGACCTGTCCGGTGTGGTCCTGCGCACCGGGCCCGGGGTGCGCCGCTGGCAGCCCGGTGACCGGGTGGTCGCGCACTGCCTGTCCGTCGAGCTGGAGGACGCGGCCGGCCACGACGACACCATGCTCGACCCGGAGCAGCGGATCTGGGGCTTCGAGACCAACTACGGCGGGCTGGCCGAGCTGGCGCTGGTGAAGGCCAATCAGCTGATGCCCAAGGCCGGGCACCTGACCTGGGAGGAGGCCGCCGCCCCCGGCCTGGTCAACTCCACCGCCTACCGTCAGCTCGTGTCGCGCAACGGCGCCGCCATGAAGATCGGCGACACCGTGCTGATCTGGGGTGCGGGCGGCGGTCTCGGCTCGTACGCCACCCAGTACGCGCTGGCGGGCGGCGCGATACCGATCTGCGTGGTCTCCAGCGAGCAGAAGGCGGAGATCTGCCGGGCGATGGGCGTCGAGGCGATCATCGACCGCGGCGCGGAGAACTACCGGTTCTGGCGGGACGAGGAGACCCAGGACCAGCGGGAGTGGAAGCGGTTCGGCAAGCGCATCCGTGAGCTGACCGGCGGCGACGACGTGGACATCGTCTTCGAGCACCCGGGCCGGGAGACCTTCGGCGCCTCCGTGTACGTGGCCCGCAGGGGCGGCACGATCGTCACCTGCGCCTCCACGTCCGGCTACCGGCACGAGTTCGACAACCGCTACCTGTGGATGCACCTCAAGCGGATCATCGGCTCCCACTTCGCCAACTACCGTGAGGCCTGGGAGGCCAACCGGCTCGTCGTCAAGGGCCGTATCCACCCCACCCTCTCGCGCACCTACCCGCTCACCGAGACCGGCCGGGCCGTCACCGACGTCCACCGCAACCACCACCACGGCAAGGTCGGTGTGCTGTGCCTGGCCCCGCGGGAGGGTCTCGGCGTCACCGACCCCGAACTGCGGGCACGGCACGAGCCGGCCATCCACCGCTTCCGCACGGTGTGAGCGCGGGCCGGCGGGGTCGCGGTTCCCGTCGGCCCGGTACCCACCGATGTTTGGTCTGCACCATTGACATGTCCGCGGACCAGGGCCTTCAATGCGGCACGTCTACGTATGTCTTCCGACGTTCACGTATGAGGAAGGTCCTGGTATGAACACCCCCCACCCGGACATGGCCTGGCCCCGCACCCTGTTAAGACTCCTCGCTCTGGTCGCCGTCGTGCTCGGCGTCCAGGCCGCACCCGCAGGCACCGCCCGGGCCGCCGCGCCCGTGAATGTGATCGCCTTCTACGACGGCACCTACGACGCGGCACACATCAGCTTCGTCCACGAGGCCAACACCTGGTTCCCGCAGGCCGGCGCCCAGAACGGCTTCACCTACACCGCGACCACGGACTGGAGCCGGCTCAACACCGCGACGCTCGCCAACTACCAGGTGGTGATGTTCCTCGACAACTACCCGCACACCGCGTCGCAGCAGTCCGCCTTCCAGAACTACATGGCGGGCGGCGGCGGATTCATCGGCTTCCACGTCTCGGCGTACAACGACAACACCAGTGACTGGCCCTGGTACCACAACACGTTCCTCGGCACCGGCACCTTCAGGAGCAACACCTGGGGTCCGACCGCGGAGACCCTTCAGATCGACGACCCCACCCACCCCGCGACCGCGAACCTCCCGTCCACCATCACATCCTCGGTCAGCGAGTGGTACAGCTGGCAGAACGACCTGCGGCAGAACCCTGCCATCGACATCCTCGCCTCGATGGCCCCGTCCACCTTCCCGATCGGCACCGACCCCAACCAGACCTGGTACAGCGGCTATTACCCGATCGTCTGGTCCAACCGCAACTACAAGATGGTCTACAACAACTTCGGCCACAACGCGATGGACTACGCGACCAACACCACCCTGTCGTCCACGTTCGGGAGCGCCCAGCAGAACCAGCTCCTGCTCCAGGAGATCAAGTGGGCGTCCGGCCAGTCCGGTCCGGTCACCCCGCCCACGAACACCGCCGGTCCGATCCACGGATACGGCGGCAAGTGCGTGGACGTGGCAGGCGCCGCCACCGCCAACGGCACCGCCGTACAGCTCTACGACTGCAACGGCAGCAGCGCGCAGAACTGGACGGTCTCCACGGCCGGGACCCTCAGCGCGCTCGGCAAGTGCATGGACGTGACCGGGGCCTCCACCGCCAACGGCGCCAAGGTGCAGCTCTACGACTGCAACGGCACCGGATCACAGGTCTGGCAGCCCGGCGCGAACGGCTCCCTGGTCAACCCGCAGTCGGGCAAGTGCCTCGACGCGACCGGTCCCAGTTCGGCCAACGGCACCCGGCTGCAGATCTGGTCGTGCTCCGGTTCCGCCAACCAGAACTGGACGCTGCCGTCCTGAACCGTCCTCCCGTGAAGGCCGGCATGCCGCAGCCGCGGCATGCCGGCCCAGGGACCGGGGGTCAGAAAAGGGTGCGTACGGGCGTTCCGGCGCTCCAGGCCGCGATGTCCTCGACCGCGTCCCGGTAGAAGACCTCGTACAGATCCCGGGCGACGTACCCGATGTGGGGAGTGACCACGGCGTTCGGCAGGGTGCGCAGCGGATGCCCGGCCGGCAGGGGTTCCCGGTCGAAGACGTCCAGCGCGGCCGACGCGATCCTCTTCCCGGTCAACGCGCCGATCAGCGCCGCCTCGTCCACCAGGGGCCCGCGCGAGGTGTTCACCAGGATCGCCGTCGATTTCATGAGGCCCAGTTCGCGCTCGCCGACCAGACCCCGGGTGCGGTCGCTGAGGACGAGATGAATGCTCAGCACGTCGGAGCGGGCGAACAGTTCGTCCTGCGAGACGTATTCCGCCCCCTTCGCCTGCGCGTCCGCGGGCGTCAGGTTCTGGCTCCAGGCGATGGTCCGCATGCCGAAGGCGCGCCCGATCTCCGCCACCGCGGTCCCGAGCCGGCCGAGACCCAGCACCCCGAGAGTGGCGCCCCGAAGGCTCGTCCCCAGACCCTCCTGCCAACCGCCCCGGCGTACGGAGTCCACCTGCTGGGGGACCAAGCGGGCCGCGGAGAGGATGAGCGCCCAGGTGAGTTCGACCGTCGGGTACCCGAAATAGCCCGTGCCGCAGACGGTGATCCCCGCACGGCGAGCGGCCTCCAGATCGATCGCCGCGTTGACCGGCCCGGTGGTCACGAGCAGCTTCAGGCCCGGCAGCCTGCCCAGGGTCGAGGACGGGAAACGCGTCCGCTCCCGCATGGCGACCACCACCTCGTACTCGGCGAGCGCCGCCACGACCGCCTCCTCGTCCTCGAAGGCATCCCTGAAGACGTGCACCTCGGCCCGGAGCGAGTCCCAGTCGGCCAGGCTCAGGGCCACGTCTTGGTAGTCGTCCAGGATCGCGATCCTCATGCGGATTCCTCTCGCTCTCGGCAGCCGGGCCGACATACAGATGGGTGAGGCACGTACCGAACGAGGGTACGGGGGCGAACCGCCGGGGCTCGTGGGGCACGTGGGCTCCGTGACCGAAATGGTCGTCACCCACGTGCGGTTTCTGTGCACACATCTCGAAAAGACCTGTCAAGCGCGATGTTCCTCACAGGAAAAAGCGGCTCCGGGGCGGCCGTCTACAGCAGTTTTGCGGTGGTAGCCTCAAATGAGTGAGCAATCGTCTCCTCGTCAAAGGCGTCGGCCGGCACAGCCTTCGCGATGTCTCCGTGGAATTGCCCAGGAACTCGCTCATCGTATTCAAGGGAGTTTCCGGTTCTGCTAAGTCGAGCCGGGCGTCCGACACCGTATTCGCGGAAGGCCGGCCGAGGTATATGGAATCGCTGTCCGCATACGCACGGCAATTCCTCGGACGGCCCGTCGAGCACGATGCCGACGTCCCACGCTCCACGGTCGGCAGCGTCACAGAGGTCTGCGGCGGCAACCGGGCCGCCGGATCCGGCACCTCCCAGAACCGGTTCGCCGCCGAACCGCGGCGCCGCACCCGCCACGTGGTCGACGAACCCACCACCGGTCCGCACTCGGCCGGTGCGGGACCTCTGCCGGCGGCCCTGCACCGACGCGTCGACGACGGGAACACGGTCGTCGTCATCGAGCACCGCCCCGACGTCGTCACGACGGCCGGCCGGCTGATCGGCATGGGTCCGGAAGGGGGCCACCGGGGCGGACAGGTGATGGCCGCGGGTACCCCGGAACAGATCGCGGCCCACCCGGGATCGCACACGGGCGGGTATCTCGGTGCGCTGCTGGAGGAGATCCCATGAGCCTCGCCCACATGGAACCCGTGACGACGCAGGCGCTGTCCCCGTTCGACGACGAGACCGACGGTCCTGAACCGCGGCTCCCGGCGGAGGGCGGCAGCACCGACCCGGTGAAGGACTACCTGCGCCTCATCGCCCGGGTCAAGCTGCTCACCGCGGAGCAGGAGGTGGACCTCGCTCGGCGCGTCGAGGCAGGACTGTACGCGCAGCGGCTGCTGACGGAGGGCGAGAACCGGCACCCCCGGGAGGAGCTGGCGCTGCTCGCCGAGGACGGCCACCGGGCGAAGGCCCACCTCACCGAGGCCAACCTCCGCCTGGTCGTCTCCGTGGCCAAGCGCTTCACCGGCCGGGGCCTGGACTTCCTGGACCTCATCCAGGAAGGCAACTCCGGTCTCATCCGTGCGGTGGAGAAGTTCGACTACACCAAGGGCTTCAAGTTCTCCACGTACGCGACCTGGTGGATCAAACAGGCGGTCACCCGCGCCCTGGCCGACCAGAGCCGCACGATACGGATCCCGGTCCACACCGTGGAGCTCATCAACCGGGTGGCCCGGGCGCGCAGGGAACTGATGCTGGACACGGGCGTCCTGCCCACCCCGCAGGATGTCGCCGCGAAGGCCGAGATCCCGGTCGCACGGCTCGTCGAACTCGATGCCTACACCAGGGAACCCGTCTCCCTGCACGCCACGCTCAACGAGGAGGGCGACGGCGAGTTCGGCGACCTCATCGAGGACACCGACACGCCTTCTCCCTGGGCGTCCGTCACCCACCACCTCCTCCAGGACACCATCCGCGGCCTGCTCACCGCCATGACCTCCCGCGAGGCCGGCATCATCGCGCTGCGCTACGGACTCACCGACGGCCGCCCCCACACCCTGGAGGAGATCGGCGTCGTCTACGGCGTGACCCGCGAACGCATCCGGCAGATCGAGGCCAAGACGATGAGCAAGCTCCGTCACCCGTCCCGCTCCCAGGTACTGCGGGACTACCTCGACGACACCTGACCCGACCCGCCGGGTTCCCGTCCCCGTCCTCCTCCACCACAGGAAGGGGTTGGCGGTCGGACCCACCGGGGAGAAGGCGACCCAGTAGCGGGCAGCCGGGTACGGCGGCCGTCAGAGGCCGCGCCACACGTTGTCGAAGGCCGCGTCCTCGATCTCGCGCCGCTGCCGGACGGCGGCCAGCTCCGTCACCGCGCCGTCCACGGCCGCCACCACCGTGACGGTCGCGTCGGAGACGACGTCCGCGAGGTCCTTGGGCGTCTCGTCCTGGATGCCCACCGCGGCCGCGAAGGCGGAGAGCACGGGCTCGCCCGACGTCCAGCGCTCACGCGCTCGGGCATGCTCGGGCGAGTCGGCCGGCGCCGTCCGCCCGGTCGGCAGCGGCAGCCAGCGCCGCCGCTGCCGGGTGACCGTGCCGTCCTCCTCCAGCTCGGTGAGATAGGCGGCGGACAGACCGCGCCCCCGGCGCCACAGCCAGTCCTCGACCGACTCGTAGGGCGTGTCGCGCTTCAGCGCCGCCCCCGCCTGGTCGAGGAGCCGGTCACCGGTCCCGCCCTCGGTGGCGGGCACGACGATCTCGTCGTCGAGGGTGGCCGTCCCGGCGTCGAGAAGATCGACCAGTTCGGCTCCCGCGAGGGCCAGCGAGAGGTCGCCCTGCTCGACGGGCCGGGCCGCGGCGTCGTACACGGTGACGATGAACAGGTCCCGGGGTGTGGTCATGTCGGACTCCCCAACAGAGATGGCGGCAGAGGTATCTGCGGCAATGGTCGCGCGGAAGAAGCGGAAGAACACGATGCCCGCTGCGGGCGCCAGGCAGTCTCTCGCGCTTCGCCCGCGCAGGTCACTCGTTCCGCCCAGGCCGGGCGCGTGGCGTGCCGCTTCCCGCGCCGTACCACCACGATGTGCCGCGACGAGCCGACGCGCAGCGCGACACGGGCGGGCGGGGGCCGGGGGAGCGGCGATCCACAGCGCCGGTGCGGTGCCGGCATGCGCGATAGGCTGCTTGGCGATCAGAAGGGTGACATCGGCCGGAGGTGGGTGGACATGACAGCGGAGGTCGAGCCGTCGTCCGCCGTCGGCGCGGGCGGCCGGGACAGCCGGCTGGGCCCACTGATCATCACCCTGTTCGGGCTGTACGCGCGCGGTGAGCACAACTGGCTCTCCGTGGCCTCGGTGATACGTCTCATGGCCGACCTCGGTGTCGAGGGTCAGGCCGTCCGCTCGGCGGTCTCCCGGCTCAAGCGGCGCGGGGTGCTGCGCAGCGAGCGCCACGAGGGGGCCGCCGGATACGCCGTCGCCGACAGTACGCTGGAGGTGCTGGAAGAGGGCGACATACGCATCTTCGAGCGGCACCGGTCCGCGGCCGGCGACGGCTGGCTCGTCGTCGTCTTCTCGGTGCCCGAGTCCGAGCGGGACAAGCGCCACGCCCTGCGCACGGCCCTGACCCGGCTGGGCTTCGGCACCGCGGCCCCCGGTGTCTGGGTGGCCCCCGGCATCCTCGCCGACGAGACCCGCCGCACCCTGCAGCGCCTCGAACTGACCCCGTACGTCGACATCTTCACCGGCGACCACTTCGCCTTCGGCGACCTGTCGGAGAAGGTCCGTGAGTGGTGGGACCTCGACGAGCTCACCGCGCTCTACGCGGACTTCCTCGCGCGGTACGGGACGGTGCGCGAGCGCGCGGCCGCGGGCGGGATCGCCCCGCGGGAGGCGTTCGGGATCTATCTGCCGATGCTCACCGAGTGGCGCCGGCTCCCGTACCGCGACCCCGGCCTGCCGCTGTCCCTGCTGCCGCCGGGCTGGCGCGGCGAAACCGCCGGCGCGCTCTTCGAGGAACTCGACAGGACGCTCCGGGCGCCCGCCCGCGAACACGCCCTGGCGGTCATCCGCACGGCCTAGGCCTACGGCCTGACCAGCCGTTCCTCCGGGATCACGGCCACGCCGAGGATCTCGATCAGCGCCTCCGGCTGCCAGAGCGCGGTGCAGCCGATGCCCGCCATCGCCGGATACACCGGCCCCGCGAGCTCCCGCCACACCTTGCCGATCTCCTTGCCGTGGGCCTGGTAGTCGGGGATGTCGGTGAGATAGATCGTCAGGCTCACCAGGTCCGCCGGCTCGCCGCCCGCCACCCGCAGCGTGGTGAGCACATTGCCGAACGCCTGGCGGAACTGCTCCACGATCCCGCCCGGAACGATCTTCATGTCGGCGTCGAGCGCGGTCTGGCCGCCCAGATGGAGCGTGTTCCCCGCGAGCGTTCCGTGCGAGTAGCCGCTCGGGGCGGGCAGTTCGGGCGGGTTCACGGCGACGGGAGTCATGAGGCCTCCGGTTCGGTGGTGTCCGGCTCCGGCCGCACGGCCGGTCGTATTGACAATAAATGACGACCGTGAAAAATACGAGATAGGGCGCGGTCCTCCTCCGGACCTCGACAGGCCGATGACCCCGACAGGCCGACGATCCCGGCAAGCCCACGGAAACGGAGCCGTTCCATGGAGCCCGACCTCAGCAAGTACCGACTCGAAGGCGACAGCGAGATGTACCGGCTGCCCAGCGGCATCGTCGCGCCCGTCGTCACCCGGGCCGGTCAGGAGGACGTGAACACCGCCGACTCGGGCGGCGCCGTCCGGGTGTCGGGCGTCAGCGCCCAGCACACCCCGGCGCGCCGCCTCTGGTACGGCAAGGTCAGCAACGAGCCCGGCTACCGCTCGGTCACCCACCACCACGGCGAGGCGGAGACCGGCGGTTACGTCCTCTCCGGCCGGGCCCGGATCTACTTCGGCGAGAAGTTCGAGGACTACGTCGACATGACGGAGGGCGACTGGGTCTTCGTCCCGCCCTTCATGCCGCACGTCGAGTGCAACCTCTCCCGGAGCAGGCCGCTGGTGTGGATGACCACCCGGACCCCGGAGAACATCGTGGTGAACCTGCCCGACGTGGCCGACACCGACCTGCGCGACTGGCTGAACCGATGACCGCCGCCCCGACCTCCGCGATCGTCACCGCGGCCCTCACCCTCAAGCCCGCCGCGCCCGAGCACTTCGACCTCGCCTTCACCGCCACCACCCAGCCCTGCCCCTGGCCCAAGGCCTACGGCGGCGACCTCGTCGCCCAGGCCGCCGCGGCCGCGATCCGCTCGGTGACCGACGGCAAGTCGCTGCACTCGATGCACAGTTACTTCCTGCGCCCGGCCGACATCGGCGCCGAGGTCCGCTACGAGGTGGAGGTGGTGCGCGACGGCCGCGGCTACAGCACCCGCCAGGTACGCGGCTACCAGAACGGCAAGGCGCTGTACGTCTGCCTCGCCAACTTCGCGGCGGGGGAGCCGGGCGGCTCCTTCCACACCGAGTTCGCCGGGGAGATCCCCGCCCCCGAGACCCTGCCCAGCTCGGCCGAGTACCTCGCCGAGCGCACCGGCGGCACCATGACCGCCGAGTCCAGGGCCTACTGGCGCGGCGGCCGCGGCTTCGACATGCGCCACGTCCCCGGCCCCGTCTACCTCACCGTCGAGGGCGAGCGGCTGCCCCACCAGGCGGTCTGGCTACGGCCGTTCGACGCGCTGCGTCCCGTCGAGGGACTCACCGGCGCCCAGCGCGACCTCGCCGCCCTCGCCTACGTCTGCGACTACACGATCCTCGAACCCGTCCTGCGGGTCCTCGGCCTGGCCTGGGCCGACCCCGGCCTGGTCACCGCCAGCCTCGACCACGCCATGTGGTTCCACCGTCCCGCACCGATGGACGACTGGCTGCTCTACGCCCAGGAAGCGGTGGCCGCCGACGCGGGCCGCGGCCTCGGCACCGGACGCTTCTTCACCCGCGACCACCGTCACCTGGCCACTGTCGTCCAGGAGGGCATGATCCGCCCCGCCTGACCGCCCGCCGCAAGTCACCGGCGGGCTCCCGGAAGGAACCCCACGTTGGCCGTTCCGCTCTCACCGACCGCGCACCTGGACACCTTCGCCCGGGACCATCTCCCGCCCGCCGAACTGTGGCCCACGATCGAGTTCACCACGCCCGAACTCAGCTACCCGGCCCGCCTGAACGCGGCCACCGAGCTCATCGACGCGGCCGTGGAACGCCACGGCCCCGACCGCCCGGCCCTGCGCACCCCGGCCGGGGAGCTGTGGACGTACGGCGAACTGCGCACCCGCGCCAACCAGGTCGCCCAGGTCCTCACCGAGGACCTCGGTCTGGTACCCGGCGGGCGCGTCCTGCTCCGCGCACCCAACACCCCCTGGACGGTGGCCTGCTGGCTCGGCGTCCTGAAGGCCGGCGGAGTCCTGGTCACCACGATGGCCGCCCTGCGCGCCCGCGAGATCACCCCGATCGCCGAACGCACCAAGCCCGCCATCGCCCTGGTGGACCACCGCTTCACCGACGAGCTCCGCACCGTCCTGCCCGGCCTGACACCGGTCGAGTACGGCGGGCCCGGCCCCGAGGACCTGGTGGCCCGGTGCGCCGCCAAGTCCGGCGAGTTCAGGGACGTGGAGACGGCCGCCGACGACGTGGCGCTGCTCGGCCCCACCTCCGGGAGCACCGGCGTCCCCAAGATCACGATGCATTTCCACCGGGACATCCTGTCCATCGACAACACCTTCGGCCGCCACCTGCTGGGGCTGCGCGAGGACGACCTGGTGGCCTGCACCGCGCCGTTCGCCTTCACCTTCGGCCTCGGCATGCTGGTCGTCTTCCCGCTGCGGGCCGGCGCCTGCGCCCTGCTGACCGAGGCGGCGACCCCGGCCCAGCTCGCCGACCTCGTCGAGAAACACGGCGTCACCGTCCTCGCGACCGCGCCCACCGCCTACAAGGCGATCGTCCGCGACGGCCGGGAAGGGCAGCTGAGCGGCGTCCGGGTCGGGGTGTCGGCGGGCGAGCACATACCGCTCACCACCTGGCAGGAACTGCGCGACCGCATCGGGCTGAAGGTGATCGACGGCATCGGCGCGACCGAACTGCTGCACATCTTCATCTCCGCCGCCGGCGACGACATCCGGCCCGGCGCCACCGGACGCCCGGTGCCCGGCTATCGCGCCACGATCCTCGGTCTGGACGGCGAGGAGCTCGGCCCGGGGGAGCCGGGGCGGCTCGGCGTCATCGGCCCGGTCGGCTGCCGCTACCTCGGCGACAGACGCCAGCAGGACTACGTCGTCAACGGCTGGAACGTGACCGGTGACATCTTCCACCGCGACGAGGACGGCTACTTCCACTACCACGCCCGCAGCGACAACATGATCGTCTCCTCCGGGTACAACATCGGCGGCCCCGAGGTGGAGGCCGCCATCGACACCCACCCGGACGTCGTCGAGTCGGCGGTCGTGGCCCGGCCCGATCCGGAACGCGGCTCGGTCGTCTGCGCCTTCGTCGTCCTGCGCGAGGGGGTCACCGGGGACCCGGCGAAGGCCAAGGAGATCCAGGACCACGTCAAGCAGGTCCTGGCGCCCTACAAGTACCCGCGTGACGTCCGCTTCCACGACGCCCTGCCGCGCAACACCAGCGGAAAACTCCAGCGGTTCGCGCTCCGCAAGATCATCGAAGCTGAACAGACCGCTGAGCAGTGAGAGGAACTCCCTTGAAAATCGCGATCATCGGCGGTGGCCCGGGAGGGCTCTACCTCGCGGCGCTGCTGAAGCAGCTGGACCCCGCCCACGAGATCACCGTGTGGGAGCGCAACGCCCCCGACGACACCTTCGGCTTCGGCGTGGTGTTCTCCGACGAGACACTCGGCGGCATCGAGAACGCCGACACCGTCTTCTCCGACGCCATGTCCCGCCGCTTCGCCCGCTGGACGGACATCGACATCCACTACCGGGGCGAGAGCCACACCGTCGGCGGCCAGGGCTTCGCCGCCATGAGCCGCAAGGAACTGCTGCACCTCCTCCAGGAGCGCTGCCGGGAACTGGGCGTCACCCTGCACTTCTCGACCCCGGCACCCGAGGTGGCCGCGCTGCGCGCCTCGCACGACCTCGTCGTCGGCGCGGACGGCGTCAACTCGGGCGTCCGGGCGGCCCATGCGGACGCCTTCCGCCCGTCCCTGGACCGGCGGCACAGCAAGTACATGTGGCTGGGCACGGACCGGGTCTTCGAGGCCTTCCAGTTCTTCGTCAAGGAGACGGAGTGGGGGGTCGTGCAGGTCCACGGCTACCCCTACTCCGACACCGGCTCGACCTTCATCGTGGAGATGCACGAGGACGTCTGGCGCCGGGCCGGCTTCGACGCCGCGGAGGACGCCGTGTTCGCGCCGGGGGTCTCCGACGAGCGGGCCGTGGCCCGCATCCGGGAACTGTTCGCCGACGAGCTCGGCGGGCACCACGTGTTCGCCAACAACTCCAAGTGGCTGAACTTCACCACCGTCCGCAACGAGCACTGGCACCACGGCAACCTCGTCCTCATCGGCGACGCCGCCCACACCGCCCACTTCTCCATCGGCTCCGGCACCAAGCTGGCCATGGAGGACGCCCTCGCCCTCGCCGCCTGCCTGCACGAACACCCGGACGCGGAGAGCGCGTTGACCGCCTACGAGAGCGAGCGCCGCCCGGTCGTGGAGTCCACCCAGCGGGCCGCGCAGGCCTCCCTGGAGTGGTTCGAGAACATCGGCATGTACGCCGGCCAGGAACCCACCCAGTTCTGCTTCAACCTCCTGACCCGCTCGCGCCGGATCACCTACGACAACCTGCGCACCCGGGACCAGGAGTTCGCCGACCGCGTCGACGCCGCCTTCGCCGCGGCGCAGGGACTGGACACGGAAGCGCCCGCGATGTTCCAGCCGTTCCGCATCGGGCGGCTGGAGCTGAAGAATCGGGTGGTCGTCTCCCCGATGGACATGTACTCCGCCGTCGACGGCGTGCCCGGTGACTTCCATCTGGTCCATCTGGGGTCGAAGGCGATGGGCGGGGCGGGTCTGGTGATGACGGAGATGGTGTGCGTCTCGCCCGAGGGCCGTATCACCCCCGGCTGCACCGGCCTGTGGAACGACGAACAGCTCGGCTCCTGGCAGCGGATCGTCTCCTTCGTCCACGACCGGAGCACCGCCCGCATCGGCCTCCAGCTCGGCCACTCCGGCCGCAAGGGCTCGACCCGCCTGATGTGGGAGGGCATGGACGAACCGCTCCCCGACGGCAACTGGGAGGTCGTGGGCCCGTCCGGGCTGCCGTACGGCCCCGGATCGCCCGTCCCCCGTGAACTCACCCGCACCGAACTCGACGCCGTCACCGCCGAGTTCGTCGAGGCAGTCCGCCGTGGCGCCGAGGCCGGCTTCGACCTCCTCGAACTCCACTGCGCCCACGGCTACCTGCTCTCCTCCTTCCTCTCGCCGCTCGCCAACCGGCGCACCGACCAGTACGGCGGCTCGCCGGAGAACCGGCTGCGCTACCCCCTGGAGGTCTTCGACGCGGTCCGCGAAGTCTGGCCCGCCGAACGGCCGATGACCGTGCGGATCTCCGCCACCGACTGGGCCCCCGACGGCAACACCGAACACGACGCCGTGGAGATCGCCCGCGCCTTCATCGCGCACGGCGCGGCCGCCATCGACGTCTCCACCGGCCAGGTCACCAAGGAGGAACGCCCCGCCTACGGCCGCTCCTACCAGACCCCCTTCGCCGACCGGATCCGCCACGAGGTGGCCGCCGGGAGCGGCGCGGCCGTGATCGCGGTCGGCGCCATCGCCTCCTACGACGACGTGAACTCGATCCTGCTGGCGGGCCGCGCCGACCTGTGCGCCGTAGGACGCACCCACCTGTACGACCCGCACTGGACCCTGCACGCGGCCGCCGACCAGGACTACCGGGGACCGGCCGCCGAATGGCCCGTGCAGTTCGGGGCCGGGCGCCGCAAGCCGCCCACCGCACGCACCGACGCCGTTCGCCCCCGCCTGTCCCTGCTGCGGGCGGACCCGGCGGGGGAGAGCGTGCACCTGCGGTGGAAGCCCCTGGGGGAGGGACTACCGGTGGTGGGGTGACGTCAGGTAGTGCTGGCGGATCAGCTCCTTGCCGTAGTCGTTGCCGTTGGGCGTGCGGATGACCGAGTGCACGTGCATCTGGGTCGGGCCGCTGCCCTGGCTCGCGCCGTACGCCCCGGCGAGCGGGCCGGGGCCCTGGCAGTCGACCTCGACCCAGACCACCGGGCTGTGCACCCGGACGTAGAAGGCGTCGTCGGCACCCGTGCCGCCGGCCCAGGTCACGTACGTGTCGTCGAGGTGAGCCCGCACCTCGGCCAGGCGCACCCTGGCCGCGTCCGCCTTGGCCCGGCCGGTGAACGCCTCGACGATGCCGAGCAGCTTCTGCTTCTGCATCCGGGTGAGGGCGTTGCCGCGGATCCCCTCGTAGGCCTGGACCGCGTTGTCGGAGAAGGCGCCCGCCTTCATCGACTCGTTGGTCTTGGTGGCCGACGCGATCGCGACCGCCTGCTGGTCGGCGGTGAGGGAGTTGACGAAGGCGAGACTCGCGAGCACCTCCTCGTGGCAGACGGTCACCGTCTCGCCGTCGATCTCCATCGAGGTCGGCTCCGAGCCCCAGAAGCAGGGGCTCATGACGACCTGGTCACCGAGCACGAAGTAGTTGATGACCAGATGGTGGCCGTCGAACTGGAAACCCCAGGGCTCGGTCGCGGACGGGGTGCCCATCAGCGTCCAGTAGTAGGCGTCCTCGTTGAAGGACCGGGTGTTGCCGATCGCCTCGCCGGCCGCCTGGTTGATCTTCCGGATCTTCTCCGTGGTCTCCAGGCCGTCGGCGCTCAGCGCGGCCTTGAGCAGGGCCGTGCCCAGGTCCTTCTGCGTGTCGCTGAGATCGGCGAGCGAGACGCCCTGCCGGGTGTAGGAGTCGACGTTGCTCCACAGCCGCCACTCGGTGGAGTGGATCGTGAACTGGGTGGCGGTCTTCTGGGTGTCGGTCAGACCGGCCAGGAAGGCGTTCGCAGCGGAGATCACCGGGGCCGTGTCGACCTTGGTGGAGTGGATCGTGAACAGGTCGTCGATCCGCCTGCCGTCGGTCGTCAGGCCGAAGAACTCCTCGGTCAGCGACTGGTTGCCCGGACCACCGGCCCCGCCACCGCCCGGGCCACCGCTCGGCGGGGCGCTGGGGGAGGGGCCGGCCGAGGCGTCGGCCGAGGCGTCGGCCGTCCCCGTGCCGTCGTCGGCGAGTGCCGTCCAGGCCCCGGCGCTGCCCATGGTCACCAGGGCCGTCGCCCCGGATGCCAGGAACACCTTGCGCATGAAGTGACGACGACTCGCCTCGGGACGCTCCGGGGCTTCCGGCATCCGTGTCGCGTCTTCGCCGGCGTCGATCTCGGACATGCGGCTCCCTTCGTCATGGGCGTCCCTCGCGGACGGCCACCGGGCGACCAGCCTGGAGCGGCCAACTGAGGCTGCGCTGAACCGAGTTGCTCTCAATGGTCCGGAGAGCCCCGGTGACCTGGGGTCATATGAGGATGCTGAGGATTCAGGAGACCTTCAGGGAGACCAGGGCCGCGGTGCCGGCGAGCGGCAGTGTGACGGTGAACTCGGTGCCACCGGGCGCGCTGTCCACCCCGACCCGGCCGCCGTGCGCCTGGGTGATCGCCGCCGCGATCGCCAGCCCGAGCCCCGCCCCGCCCTCGGTACCGGGGGCCCGGGAGCGGGAGGCGTCGCCCCGCGTGAAGCGCTCGAAGACCGTCGGCAGCAGAGCGGTCGGTATGCCCGGCCCGTCGTCGTGCACCCGGATCGCGCAGTGCCCGTCCGCCGCCTCCACGGTGACCGTGATGCGGGTGCCGTTGGGGGTGTGCACCCGGGCGTTGGCCAGCAGGTTGGCCACCACCTGGTGCAGCCGGGACCGGTCGCCGACCACCGTGGCGGGCGCGTCCAGGCGCAGCACCAGCTGCCAGTGGTGGTCGGACCCGGCGGCCCGTGCGTCCCACACCGCGTCCCCGACCAGGGTGGCGAGGTTCACCTCGGCCGCCTCCAGCGGTCTGCCCTCCTCGAGACGGGCGAGCAGCAGCAGGTCCTCGACCAGTCCGGTCATCCGTGCCGACTGGTCGGAGACGCGGCGCCAGGCCAGCTCAGGTTCGATCTTGCCGGTGTCCACGCCCATCAGCATCAGCTCGGCGTACCCGGCGATCGAGGCGAGCGGGGTGCGCAGTTCGTGGCTGGCGTCGGCGAGGAAGCGCCGCATGTGCTCCTCGGTGCGCTGGCGTTCGCGGAGGGACCACTCCACGTGGTCGATCAGCCGGTTGAGGGCGACGCCGACCTGGCCGACCTCGGTGCGTGGATCGGTGTCCGCCGCAGGTACCCGCGTGAGCCCGCTGACCTCGCCCCGGTCGAGGGGCGCGTGCGAGACCTCGACGGCGGTGGTGGCGTCCCGCCGCAGCCGCCGCAGCTGGCGGCGGGTCGCCAGGGGCG
>NZ_JBHXSK010000050.1:0-13434 GCF_042716195.1 Streptomyces sp. NPDC058683 | reverse complement strand
TGGCCCCCCCAGGCGGGGGGGGGGGCCCCCCCCCCCCCGCGCCCCCTGTTCCCGCCGGGCCCCAACGGCCGAAACGTATCCCGCCAGGACCAGCCCCAGGCCGGCGATGCCGGCCTCGACCACGACCAGGGAGTCGATCATGTGCTGCACGCTGCCCACGGGCAGCCCGGCCAGCATGGCGGTGCCGTCCTCGTCGACGGCGGTCAGCCGGTAGGCGCCCAGGCCGGGGATGGTCCGGGTGTGCAGGGTCCCGTCCGTGGGGAGGCCGCCGAGGGCGGCGCGCTCGGCGGTGGTGAGGGTACGCGGGCCGTCGTCGGTCACCACCTCCGCCGTGGTGATCCGGCCCCCCTCGACTAGGGCGGCCAGGGTGCCGGTGTGCTGGCCCCGTTCGTTGAGGAAACCGAGGTTCGCGCCGGGCGGCCCGTGCTCCCGGCCGCCCTGGCTGTGCTCGGCGGCGTCGGTCACCCGCTGGTCCAGGTCCCGGATCAGGTAGCAGCGCTGGACGAGCACGGTGGCCAGGGCCATCGCCGTGCAGACGACGGCCAGGGTGACGGTGTGGACGAGGACCATACGGGCCCGAAGCGAGCGCCCGCGGAGATGAGCCAGGGTGCGGCGGACCGCCGTCATGCCTCGTCGTCCGCCGGTCTGAGGACGTATCCGGCGCCCCGCACGGTATGGATCATCGGCCTGCGCTCCTTGTCGATCTTCGCCCGCAGGCCGTAGACATACACCTCCACCAGATTCCCGCCGCCGTCGAACGAGCTGTTCCACACGTGGTCGAGGATCTGCGTCTTGCTGAGCACCTGGCGGGGGTGGCTCATCAGGAACCGCAGCAGGTCGAACTCCTTCGCGGTGAGCGAGATCGGCGTGCCGTCCCGGCGCACCTCGCGGGTCTTCTCGCCGAGCACCAGGTCGCCGACGACCCGCACCCCTTCCTCCTCGGCGACCTCGCCCGCCCCGGAGCGGCGCAGCAGCCCGCGCAGCCGGAGCATCACCTCCTCCAGCGAGAAGGGCTTGGTCACGTAGTCGTCGGCACCGGAGGACAGCCCGTCGAGCCGGTACTCCACCGCGTCCCGGGCGGTCAGCATGAGCACGGGCAGCCTGGCGTTCTCGTACCGCAGCCGGCGCAGCACCTGGATCCCGTCCAGGTCGGGGAGCATGCCGTCCAGCACGACGGCGTGCGGACTGTGTCTGCGGGCGGTGCGCAGGGCGCCGTATCCGTCCTGAGCCACGAACGGCCGCCAGCCCGCCGCGGTGACGGCCACCGAGAGCAGCTCGGTCAGCTCGGGTTCGTCGTCGACGATCAGCACTCGGATCGCGTCGTCCGCCGCGCGTGTGAGGGTGTCAGACATGCCCCCGATGCTCTCCCGGCGGGCTGTACGCGAGCTGTGGAACGACCTCCCGATGATCATGGTGAACCACCCGGTTTTCGCCTTCCGAAGGGCCCCGGATGCGTGACGCCACCCATAGGAGCCAGATCACATCCTATCTGGGGTAGTAGACGCGAAACGCCCTGAACGCCATGCAAGCCGCATCAAAAGGTGCATTTAGCCGGTTTATACGAAGTTCCGTAGTACGTCACATCATTGCGTCCCGCTCCGGCGAGCGCTAACCATTGCTCTCGTCGCCGGGAGACGGGCGATGGACCGAGCGGATACCCGCCGGGTCCGCCCACTCCCGCCGGTTGTACGGGGCTCCGCCCCACGCCGCCGCACACAGCGGCCGGCGCCGACGCCGTCCCCACCGGAGATTCGTTCACATGACCATGACCACTCGCACCCGCATCGCCCGCCTCCGCACCATCGGCCTCACCGGCCTCGCCACCACCGGTGCCGCGGCGGCAGCTCTCACCCTCATGCCGACGACCGCGCAGGCCGCCGAAATGACGCAGGCGCACACCTCCACCGCGGTCACGGCCTCCAGCAACGACAGCCGGAAGTCCGGCTACTCGAACAACCTCGACGGCTGGATCAAGCAGTCCCTGCAGATCATGAAGTCCAAGGGCATCCCGGGCAGCTACGACGGCCTCAAGCGCAACATCATGCGCGAGTCCGGCGGCAACCCGGGCGCCCAGAACAACTGGGACGTCAACGCGCAGAAGGGCACCCCTTCCAAGGGCCTGCTCCAGGTGATCGACCCCACCTTCAACGCGTACCACGTCAACGGCACCGCGAAGAGCGTCACCGACCCGGTGGCCAACATCACCGCGGCCGCCAACTACGCCGCCCACCGCTACGGCTCGATCGACAACGTCAACTCCGCGTACTGAGCGCGGCGGTGACTCAGCGGGCCGACCCCGGCCCGCCGTGCCGCAGCAGGAAAGCGTCGGCAAGGGCGTCGGTGAAGTCCTCGCCAACCGGCCCGGCCGACACCAGCACCCGGTAGTAGAGCGGGCCCACCAACTGGTCCGTCTCGGTCTCCAGGTCGAGCCCGGCGGGCAACCGGCCCGCCGCCACGGCCCGTTCCAGCAGAGCGCGATCGCGCCGGCGCTGCGGGTCCAGGCAACGCGACCTGAACTCCCCGGCGAACGCCGGATCGTGCTGGGCCTGCGCGAGCAGCGCCCGCAGGACGGCGCCGGAGTCGGACTCGCCGAGGAACCTGGCGAGCCGGCGCAGCCAGTCCCGCAGATCGGTGGCGAAGTCCCCGGAGTCGGGCGGGGCGAGATCCTCGTCCGCGTCCTGGAGGAAGGCGTCCATCAGGACGTCGGTCTTCGTGCTCCACCAGCGGTAGACGGTCTGTTTGGACACCCCGGCCCGTGCGGCGATGCCCTCCATGGTCACGCCCGCGAAGCCCTTCTCGGCGAGCAGGTCGTCGGCCGCCTCCAGCACCGCCAGTCGAGCCTCTTCGCTCCGGCCGTGCCGATTGCCGTGATGCCGTCGTTCCGCACCGGCTGTCATCCTCTCGCCTCCTCGGCAAGGAGGCCGCCTCGGGAGGCGGCCGGAAATCCCTAGAATAGACGCAACGTCTCGTCTACTCTAGCGCCCATGACGTATACGCACACACTCGCCGACCCCCGGGTCGAGGATGCCCTGCGCCGGATGTTCGCGCAGGCCGAGCAGGACGACGCGGTCGCGGAGCGGGTCGACTGGGGATCCGGGCCGACGTCGATGTCTCCCCAGGAACACGCCGACGCGGCCTCGGAGATCTACATGCCGATCTCGGCCGCGGGCGGTGAACTCCTCTACAGCCTGGTCCGCGCCGTCCGCCCGGCCACGGTGGTCGAGTTCGGGATGTCGTACGGGATCTCCACGCTCTACCTGGCCGCCGCGGTGCGGGACAACGGCGCGGGGCGGGTCGTCACCACGGAGCTCAGCAAGGAGAAGATCGCCGCCGCGCGGCGCACCTTCGCCGAGACCGGCCTGGACGACCTGATCACCGTGCTGGAGGGAGACGCCCGCGACAGCCTCGCCGGTCTCGACGCCCCGGCCGACTTCGTGCTCCTCGACGGCTGGAAGAACCTCTGCCTGCCCGTGCTGAAGCTGCTGGAGCCGCGTCTCGCCCCCGGCACGCTCGTCGTCGGCGACGACTCCACCTTCGCGAGCATGCGGCCCTACCTCGACTACGTACGCGACCCGGCGAACGGCTACCGCAGCGTCGGCTTCCCCGTCGAGGACGGCATGGAGATCAGCTGCCGGCTGTGACGCCTCCCGGCTAGAAGGGCTCGCGGTGCTCGTGCGACGCCTGCTCCAGGGCCGCGGCCTCCGCCTCGGCGATGCGGGTCTCCGCCTCGACGTCGATCGAGCGGGTCAGCCACCAGTACAGCAGCGCCGAGACCGGCAGCCCGACGAACAGCGAGATGTCGGCGCCGTCGAGGGCCTTGGCGGCGGGGCCGACGAAGAGCGTGCCGACGGAGAAGAACGGGATCATGACCGCGAACCCGACCAGGTAGGAGATGATCCCCTGCCAGCCCCAACGGCCGTAGATGCCGTTCGGCTTGAAGATCTCGGCGATCGCGTAGTGGCCGCGGCGCACCACGTAGTAGTCCATCAGGTTGACCGAGGTCCACGGGATGAACAGATAGAGCACCAGCAGCAGGAAGTTGTTGAAGTTCGTCAGGAAGTTCGAGGTCGCCGCCAGCGCGCCGACCAGGGAGAGCGCCGCGGTCACGCCGATGGTGATCAGGCGCACGCCCAGCGTCGGCCGCACCCGCTTGAACGAGTCGATGGCGCTGATCAGCGTCAGTGAACCGCCGTACATGTTCAGCGCGGTGACGGAGATCAGGCCCAGGGCGGCGAACAGCAGCACGATCGCGCCGAAGCCGTCGAAGACCTTGTCGCCGGCGGCGTTGATCGAGGGGATCGTGTCGAAGCTGTCGCCCGCCCAGGCGGCCAGCAGCGTCCCGAGCACCATCAGCCAGATACCGCCGAGCGCCGAGCCGAAGTAGGTCCAGTAGAACGTCTTGCGGACCGTCACGTCCGGCGGCAGATAGCGCGAGTAGTCCGAGACGTAGATGGCCCAGCTGATCTGGTAGCCGGCGACCACGCCGAACTGTGCCAGGAACGGCGTCCACTTGAAGGCGCCGAGATCGAAGGAGCCCGCCGGGTAGTGCAGGGTGACCAGGACACCGACGGTGAAGATCCCGAAGATGACGAGGAAGGTGTAGGTCAGGAACCGTTCGGCCTTGTGGATGATGTCGTAGCCCACCAGCGCGATGACGAACGCGACCGCGGTGACCACGATCACCCACAGCTTCACGCCGCCGTGGATCGTGGAGTCCAGCGCCTCGCCGGCCAGGCTGGTGTTGAACACGTTGAACCCCGCGTACTGCACGTACGCGAACAGCCACACCAGCAGCGCCCCGACATAGCCGAACTGGGGGCGCGACTGGATCATCTGCGGGAGCCCCAGCTGCGGCCCCTGCGCCGAGTGGAAGGCCATGAAGAACGTGCCGATCACGGTCCCGGCGACGATCGCCAGCAGCGACCAGATCAGATTGCCGCCCTCCGTGATGCTGATCAGCCCCACGGCCAGGGTGGCGATCTGCGCGTTCGACATGAACCACAGCGGTCCCAGATGCCACAGCTTGCCGTGCCGCTCGTCCAGCGGCACATAGTCGATGGACCGGACCTCCAGACCGCTCACCCGCGGTTCCGCCGATGTGCTCATGGCACCTCCCAGGGGTCGGTCCGTCACTCTGGTCACATTCTTCCCCCGGAAAGCTCCGGATGAGGCCTACGGAATCCGCGTTCCGTACCCCGGAAGACCCACCGTGCGGTCTTGTTGTTCTTCTCACAATTCGCCCGGAACAGCCCGGTTCGTGGCCGTGGTCACGTCGCCGACCGGGCATTTTGTCTATGTTCGCAGTTCTGTGTCCCTCCGACCTGAACTGCCGAGGCCCCGCATGCTCAACCGCACCCTCGCCGTCGTGGCCACGGTGGTGACCCTGCTCGCCGGCGCCGCTCCGGCGGCCCTGGCGGCCGATGCCACCTCCGGCTCCGGCTCCACGTTCCGAACGGCCGTACAGGCGCCGGCCGAGGCACGAGTGACCGCCGCCGTCCTCGACCTGGACGGCACCGGCCGGGAACCCGTGGTCTACGGCGACGACACGCCGTACGACACGGCGAGCATCGTCAAGGTCGACATCCTCGCCTCGCTGCTGCTGCACGCCCGGGACCACCGGCGCGCCCTCACCGCGCGGGAGAGCGCCCTTGCGCAGGTGATGATCCGCGACAGCGACAACGACGCGGCCAACGCCCTGTGGCGGGCCATCGGCGGGGCCCCCGGCCTGGCGTCGGCGAACAAGCGACTGGGCCTGACCTCCACCACGCCCGGCCCCGGCGGCCGCTGGGGGCTCACCCGGACCACGGCAGGCGATCAGATACGACTGCTGGGCGCGATCTTCGGCTCCGGCCCCACACCGCTGGACGCGGCGTCCCGAAGCCGTATCGGCACCCTGATGACCGAGATCGCCGCCGACCAGTCCTGGGGCGTCTCGGCCGCCGCCGACTCCGGATGGGCGCTGAAGAACGGCTGGCTCATGCGCACCACCACCGACCTGTGGGACATCAACAGCGTCGGACGCGTCACGGCCGGCGGCCACCACTACCTCGTCGCGGTCCTCTCCAACGGCAGCGCGTCCATGCCGGACGGCGTGCAACTGGTCGAACGAGCCGCCCGTACGGCCGTCACCGCAACGGCGGCACACTGACCCCCTTGGCGCAGCACACCCCGCCCGCCGCCCGAACTGCCCCTAACGTGCACTAGAGGTGCCCTGACGCGCACCCGAGGTGACGGCGGCCGGCAACGGGAGGCGCGGTGGCGGGTTCGGGCGGACCGGCGGCCGGGCGGGGCCTGGCGCGCCCGGCACGCGGCACGACGCGGGGCACCCGGTTCGCCCGTGCGGTGCGGGTCCCGAAGCGCGCCCGCGCTCCGCGTGCCTCCGCCTCCGTCGGCGCGGTCGTCGTCCCCGCCCTGCGGATCGCCGCCGCCTACGCCTGGCGGCTCATCGTGCTCGGCATCGTCGTCTACGGCGTCTTCATCGTCCTGGGCCGCTTCCAGCTGATCGCCGTCTCCCTGTTCCTGGGCCTGGTCATCACCTCGGTGCTGCGCCCGTTCACCGACCTGCTGAGCCGATGGCTGCCCCGGCCGCTGTCCGTGGCCGTGAGCCTGGTCGGCAGCATCTGCGTGTTCCTCGGGCTGCTGGCCCTGGTCGGCAACGCGATCGCCCAGGAGTCGGCGACACTGGCCGACGAGTTCCGCGGTGGCATCCATCGCATCGAGGTCTGGCTCCAGCGCCCGCCCTTCCGGCTCGGCCCCGGCGCCCTGTCGCGTCTCCAGCAGCAGATCGTGGACTACATCCAGGCCCACCGCTCCAACCTGGCCAGCAGGGCGCTCAGCGGCTTCGGCACGCTCGTCGAAGTGGTCGCCGGGGGCGCGCTCGCACTGTTCTCGTCCGTCTTCTTCATCAACTCCGGCGAACGGCTGTGGGCCTGGACCAGCCGCGAGCTGCTGCCCGCCGGCGCCCGGAGCGCATGGGACCGGGCGGGGCACGCCGCCTGGCGGACGTTCGCCGGGTACACCCGGGGCATCATCATCGTGGCCGCCGCCAACGCCGTACTCGTCGGCATCGCCCTGCTGGTGCTGCGGGTGCCGCTCGCGCTGCCGCTCACCCTGCTGGAGTTCTTCGCCGCGTTCGTCCCCCTGGTCGGCTCACCGGTCGCCCTGGGCGTCGCCACCGTGGTCGCGCTGGCCGGTCGCGGGCCGCTCACCGCCGTGTGCGTCCTCGTGCTCATCGTCGTCATCGGCCAGCTGGAGGGACATGTGCTGCATCCCCTGGTGATGAGCTGGGCGGTGCGCCTGCACCCCCTCGTCGTCGCCGTCTCCGTCATCGCGGGCAGCATCGTCGCGGGGGTGATCGGCGCCGTCGTGGCCGTGCCGTTCATCTCCGTCCTCTGGGCGGTGGTGCGGGCCCTGCGGACCGATCCGCCCTGACCCGGTTCCGGGGCTCAGCCGTCCTTGGTGGTGCGGCGGGTGCGCCTGGGGGCCCGGCGTGACCGCCCGGAAGGTGCGGGAACCCCGGCAGGGGTGGCAGGGGCGGACGGGGCGGCAGGTTCGGACGCCGGGGCCGGAGCCGGGGCCGGGGTGGGGATGCCGTCGTCCCACGCCTCGTGTGCGCCGAACGGGTCGGCGGACCCCTCCGCGAGCAGCGCCTCGATGTCCAGGCCGGGCCTCACGCGTGTCCTCACCGCGGCCAGGGCCAGCGTGTCGGCGTCGGACTCCGCGCCGTCGCGCCACAGGACGGTGCCCGGGAGCATCACCAGCGAGGTCGTGCCGGACTCCTCGGCGGCCGGCCGCAGCTGGACCCGGACACCGTGCCGGTCGGCCAGTCTGCCGACCACGAACAGGCCCATCTGCTGGTAGACGCCGGCGTCGACGGTCGGCGGGTTCGCCAGCTTGTGGTTGATCTGCGCGAAGTCCTCGGGCATCAGGCCGATGCCCCGGTCATGGATCTCGATCATGGTCTGGGTGTCGGGCAGCCGGGTCGCCGTGACGCGGACCGTCGAGCGCGGCGAGGAGAACGCGGTGGCGTTCTCCAGAAGCTCCGCCAGCAGATGCACGAGGTCGGTGACGGCCCGGCCGTGGATCTGGGTCTCCGGGATGCCCGACAGCTCGATCCGCTCGTACTGCTCCACCTCGGAGGCCGCCGCCCGGATGACGTCGACCAGAGGGAGCGGGTGGTCCCACTGCTGGGTGGGCCGCTCACCGCCGAGCACCAGGAGGTTCTCGCCGTTTCGCCTTACCCGCGTGGCCAGATGGTCCAGCTTGAACAGGTTGGCCAGCTGCTCGGGGTCGGCCTCGCGCCCCTCCAGGTCGGTGATCAGGGCCAGCTGACGCTCGACCAGCGACTGGTTGCGGCTGGAGAGGTTGGTGAAGACCGTGTTGATGTTGCCGCGCAGCAGGGCCTGTTCGGCGGCGAGCCGGACCGCCTCCCGGTGCACATGGTCGAAGGCCCGGGCCACCTCGCCGATCTCGTCCGTGGTGGTGATCGGGATCGGCGTGACCTCGGGGTCCACCTCGCCGGGTACGGCCTGGGACAGCTGGGTGATCACCGCCGGCAGCCGCTGTTCGGCGATCTCCATCGCCGAGGCGCTCAGCCGGCGCATGCCCCGGCTCATCGAACGGGCCACCCAGGCCGCGAGCAGCAGTGCCACGAGGACGGCGCCGAGCACGAGCGAGCCGTTGGTGATCGCGTCCCGCTTCGCCTCGGCGGCGACGCTCCGGGCGTCGGCGAGCGCCGTGTCGGTGAGGTGGACCTCGATGCCCCGGCAGGCGTCGAAGGCGAGGGTGGACGCGGCGAAGAACGACTCCGGCGTGATGCCCTCGGCGGCCAGCTGCTCGGGCGGCTTCCCGGTGGCGATCTCACTGATCATCTTCGCCAGGTTCGGCGGTGCCACGAAGGTCCGCCCGGCAGCCTTGGCCTCCTCGGCCGCCTTCGCGGTCTGCTCCGCGCCCTTCTTCTCGGCGTCCGCGAGCGCCGCCCGCAGCCGGGCCATGTCCTGCGCGGTACCGGCGCCCGCGTACTCCTGGAGCGCCACCTGCTCCAGGTAGGCGTACGAACTGAACGAGCCCAGCTGGGTCGGCAGTTCGCCCTCCGAGAGGGCGGTACGGTCCTCGACCAGCAGATGCGTGCCGATGGAACGGATCAGGGACTCGGCCGCCTGGGTCAGGGAGATGGCGTAGAGGGTGCGTCCGAAGCTCGCCTGGTTGTTGCTGCCGAAGCCCAGTTCGTTGGAGAGCTCCATCAGCGGGTGCTGGACGGCGTGATAGCTCTCCTCGGTCTGCACCCCCGTCAACCGGCCCGTGAACGCGTTGGCCCGTACCACCGGAAGCTGCTTCTCGCCCGCCCGGACCAGCTCGATCCGCCTGGTGAGGCCCGCGGACCTGGGCGCGCGGGCCACCGCCCGGTCGAACGCCTCGGCGTCCGCGTCGGTCACCTTGCGCGCCGCCACCACCGCCGGCGCGTTCCGCTCGCCCGCCAGCAGCGGGATGACCGACACGTCCCGTTCGTTGATCGCGTCACTGGCATAGGCGTTCGCCGCCTGTACCAACTCCGCCACACGCACCGCGTCGTCGGCGTCCCGCAGGGTGTCGACGGAGTTCTTCACCCGGACACCACCGAGACCGAGTGCGACCAGCACGGGGATGAGCAGAATGGCCTGGAGGCGCCTTGCGACGCGCCAGTTGCCGGTCAGGGGTCTGAACTTGGGCAAGGTCGATCCACTTCACAACAGGGAGGGTGCGCAGGGCCGTCGCAGCCCGACGTTCTGTGGCCAAGTTCTAACACCCAGCGATCGGCTCCGAGCGGTGTTTCCGTGAAGCGGTTTCCTGCGAAGTGGTACAAAGCTCGATCAAAACCATCGGTGGTCAACGCACGGACCACCGGGGGGATCGCCTGCACCAGGAGGTCCGTACGGCCGGACGAACAGTCAGCGCTTGCCCCGGCGAAAGGACGGCGGGAGACGGTGGCGCGGACGGTGGTCTGCGCGTTCCTCGTCGATCATGCAGACCGAGATCCAGCCACGGACGTCGGCCGTGTGACTGCAGAGGGTCGACACGCCGATGAGCCGGCGCGGAGTTGGCGCTGAGACCCCACACCAGGCGGTAGCTGTCTGGCCCTTCGGTCATCAGGTCCGTCATGGGGTGGGACGGGTTCATGAGCGTGCCGCTGCACGCAAGCAAAGGGTGCGGATCCCGACGCTCGCCAAGCCGGGAGCGGCGCTGCTAGCGTCCGCGCTAGAACGATTAAGTACTAGATCGATCAAGCAAACGGGAAAGGAGCCGCATGACCATTCCCAGCCTCCAGGACGGCATCGACAAGGCCGGTTCGCCCGTCGCCCTGCTGTGGAAGCCCGGCGCCGAGCCGTGGACGCCCGAGGTCGTCGCGCGTGAGTACACGGGGTGGCGGCAGGAGCAGGCGGCCTGGCACGAGGGTGTCGCGCTGCTGAATCTGTCGCACCACATGTACGACCTGTGGATCGAGGGCCCGGACGCCACGCGGCTGCTGGCCGAACACGGCGTCAACAACTTCGAGCGGTTCGCGATCGGCCAGGCCAAGCAGTACGTGCCGGTCACCCGTGCCGGCCACATCGTCACCGACGGGATCCTGCTGCGCGAGGACGCGAACCGCTATCTGCTCAGCGGCATCCCGGCCGCACAGCACTGGGTGCGGTACCACGCCGAACAGGGCGGCTACGACGTCGCCTTCGTCACCGACCCCTCCAGCGCCTTCCGGCCCGGCGGGAGAGACCCGAGGCTCTTCCGCTACCAGATCCAGGGGCCGCTGGCACTGGAGGTGGTGGCCCGCGTCTTCGGCGGGCCGCTCCCCGAGACCGGGTTCTTCCACTCCACGCCGGTCACCCTGGACGGCCGTACCTTCAAGGCGCTGCGCCACGGCATGGCGGGCCAGGCCGGTTTCGAGTTCGTCGGCCCCTGGGAGCACGCGGCCCACGTCCACGAGGCCTTCCTCAAGGCCGGTGAGCCGCTCGGGCTGATCCAGGTCGGGGCCCTGGCGTACGCCACCCCGAGCGTGGAGAGCGGCTGGATCCCCTCCCCGGTGCCTGGCATCTACACCGACCCCGAACTGGCGGAATACCGGCGGTATCTGCCGCTGTTCGGGATCGAGGGCCAGCGGCCGCTGGGCGGCAGCTGGTTCTCGCCCGACATCGAGGACTACTACGTCTCCCCCTACGAACTCGGCTACGGCAAGATGATCCACTTCGACCACGACTTCCTGGGCCGGGACGCCCTGCTGAAGGCGAAGGACGAGGAACTCCGCAAGAAGGTGACCCTGGTGCTCGACCAGGGCGACGTGCACCGCGTGCTCGGCGACGGCGCCGACCCCGGGTTCGTGCTCAGCTACGCCCGCCACCGGGTGGAGAACGGCGCCGGCCTGGTCGGCGTCACCATGCAGTCCGCCTCGATCGACCCGGTCGGCACCGTGCTGGCCCAGACCCTGATCGACCCCGCGCACGCCACGCCCGGTACCGAGGTGGACATCGTCTGGGGCGAGCACCCCGGCCCCGGCACCGACCCCGGCGCGGACCTGGGCTTCCCGCGTATCCGGGCCACCGTGCAGCCGAGCCCCTTCGACCGGCACGCCCGCACCCGGTACCGCCGCGACGCCTGAGAGGGAGTCCCGGATGCAACCCGCGCGCCCCGGTGTTCGAAAATCGGGGTTTCACGTTCGGCAAGGAGCACGATGACCACCCTCGACACGGCCTCGGCGGCGCCGAGCACCGCACTGCTGGAGGACTTCTCCCTGGAGATGACCGGCAAGGACGTCCCCCGGCTGGAGGAGGCCCGCGACACCATCCCGCGGGGCACCCGCATCAACGTCACCTTCCTCGGCAACGAGGACCTGCCGATGCGGCTGGACGCGGCCCGTGCGGTCAAGCGGCTCGGCTTCGTGCCCGTGCCGCATTTCTCAGCCCGGCGGCTCGGCTCCCGCGCAGACTTCGAGCGGTTCCTCACCGGCCTGCACACCGACGGCACCTGCGACAACGTCTTCGCCGTCGGCGGCGACCCGGCCCGCCCCGAGGGCCCCTACGCGGACTCCCTCTCCCTGATCGAGTCCGGCCTGCTCCAGGAGTACGGCGTACGGCATGTCGGCATCAGCGGTTACCCGGAGGGCCACCCCGCCATACCCGGTGACGTCCTGTGGTCCGTGCTGCGCGACAAGAGCGCCGCGCTCGCCGCGCAGGGCCTGGACGGCGGGGTCATCACCCAGTTCGGTTTCGACGTCGATCCGGTCCTCGCCTGGGTCGAGCGGGTCCGGGACGAGGGCATCACGCTCCCGGTCCGTATCGGCGTCCCCGGCCCGGCCGGCGTGCGACGCCTGATGGCCTACGCGGCCCGGTTCGGCGTCGGTACCAGCGCCGCCATCGCCAAGAAGTACGGCCTCTCCCTCACCAACCTGATGGGCACCGCGGGACCGGACAGGTTCCTGCACGCTCTCGCCGAGGGCTACGACCCGGTCCGCCACGGCGAGGTGAAGATCCACTTCTATACGTTCGGCGGGCTGCGGGCCACCTCCGAATGGATCGCCCGGTTCAGGAAGGACCACCACGGATGAGCCTCGCCCAGGACACCCCGGCCCGCCCCGCCAGGCGGCGCGAGGAGCCGGACCACCAGGCCTCGCTGATCGTCCAGGGCGCCGACGCCACCGGGATCGTCGCCGCGCTGACCGCCCTCCTCAGCCGGCACGGCGCCAACATCGTCTCCCTCGACCAGTACTCCGACAATCCGCAGGGCGGCGCCTTCTTCCAGCGCACCGTCTTCACCCTCCCCGGACTCCAGGCCGCCCTGCCCGCCCTGCGTGCCGACCTCGACGAGCACCTAGTCAAGGAGTTCGGACTGCGCTACACGCTGCGCGACCTGTCCGTACCCAAACGCGTCGCGATCTTCGCCAGCAAGTCCGACCACTGCCTGCTCGACCTGCTCTGGCGGCACCGGCAGGGCCAGCTCCCGGTCAGCATCCCGATGGTGGTCTCCAACCATCCCGACGTCGCCGAGGAGGTCCGGTCGTTCGGGATCCCGTTCTTCCACGTCCCCTCCATGGGCCCGGACAAGTCGGCGGCCGAGGCCGAACACCTGCGGCTGCTCAAGGACAACGTCGACTTCGTCGTCCTCGCCCGCTACATGCAGATCCTCTCCGGCGACTTCATCGAGCGGGCCGGCGTGCCGATCATCAACATCCACCACTCCTTCCTGCCGGCCTTCATCGGCGCCGGGCCGTACGCCAAGGCCAAGGAACGGGGTGTGAAACTGGTCGGAGCCACCGCCCACTACGTCACCGAGGACCTCGACGAGGGCCCGATCATCGAGCAGGACGTCGTGCGCGTCACCCACGCGCACACCGCCGCCGACCTCACCCGCCGGGGCGCCGACGTGGAACGCGCGGTCCTCTCCCGTGCCGTGCTCTGGCACGCCGAGGAC
>NZ_JBHXSK010000049.1:21039-93287 GCF_042716195.1 Streptomyces sp. NPDC058683 | reverse complement strand
GGAGGATTCCGGGGCGCCCCAACGGCGTTGCCGACCGGCCGGGGAGAGGTCAGCCGAGCGGAATCCCGTTCACCGGCAGGCCGTGGGTGGGCATGCCCTGGACCGGCAGTCCGCCGAGGAGGCCGGCGACGGGCTTGGTCGGGCCACCGCCGAGCAGCTGCTCGGCGGCCGGCTGGGCGGTGGCAAGACCGGCGGCGAGGGCGGTCTGCCCCTGCGCCAGGGCCTCACCGGCCCCCGGCAGGGCCTTGGAGACGTTCTCGGCCGGCAGCGTCTTGGTGACGGTGTCCAGGGCCTGCGAGGAGTCCGGGACGGCCGGGGCCGCGTTGGCCGCGCCCGCGCCGGCAGCGGCGAAGGCGGCACCGAGAGCGGCGACACCGAGGGTCTTGGCAGCAGACTGCTTCATCGTTGATGCGTCCTTGGAATACGGAGACGGGGATAAATAAACGCGCTGAGCGGTCCACGACCGTAAACATGCCGGACTGCCCACCGCAAACACCGAAATGCGGACGACCGGCGGGACACCGTCCGCTTTCCGGACCCCGACGGGTCACCCGATCAGCCCTGCGGATCGACAGAACCGCTGGTGGAGGCGGCCTGCTGGAACAGCCATTCGGATTTCAGCTCCGCATAACCCGGCTTGACGACGTCACTGATCATGGCGAGTCGTTCATCGAAAGGAATGAACGCTGATTTCATCGCATTGACGGAGAACCACTGCAGATCATCGAGCGTGTAACCGAATGCCTCGACGAGGTGCTCGAATTCCCGGCTCATGCTGGTCCCGGACATCAGCCGGTTGTCCGTGTTCACGGTGGCCCGGAAGTGCAGCCGGCGCAGCAGCCCGATCGGGTGCTCGGCATAGGAGTCGGCGGCCCCGGTCTGGAGGTTGGAGCTGGGGCACAGCTCCAGCGGGATCCGCTTGTCACGGACATAGGAGGCGAGGCGGCCGAGCTTGACCGTGCCGTCCTCGTGGACCTGGATGTCGTCGATGATCCGCACGCCGTGGCCGAGCCGGTCGGCGCCGCACCACTGGAGGGCCTGCCAGATGGACGGCAGCCCGAAGGCCTCGCCGGCGTGGATGGTGAAGTGGTTGTTCTCGCGCTTGAGGTACTCGAAGGCGTCGAGGTGCCGGGTGGGCGGGTAGCCGGCCTCGGCGCCGGCGATGTCGAAGCCGACGACGCCCAGGTCCCGGTAGCGGTTGGCCAGCTCGGCGATCTCCAGGGAGCGGGCCGCGTGCCGCATGGCGGTGAGCAGGGCGCCGACCCGGATCCGCCGGCCGCCCTCCCTGGCGAGCGCCTCGCCCTGCCGGAAGCCCTCGTTGACGGCCTCGACGACCTCTTCGAGGGACAGACCCCTTTCGAGATGCTGCTCGGGCGCATACCGCACCTCGGCGTATACGACGCCGTCCTCGGCGAGGTCCTCGGCGCACTCGCGCGCGACCCGCACCAGGGCGTCCCGGGTCTGCATGACCCCGACGGTGTGCGAGAAGGTCTCCAGGTACCGCTCCAGCGAACCGGAGTCGGCGGCCTCCCGGAACCAGAGACCGAGCTTGTCCGGATCGGACTCGGGAAGCCCGGTGTAGCCGGTCTCCCGCGCGAGGTCGGCGACGGTGCCGGGGCGCAGACCGCCGTCGAGATGGTCGTGCAGCAGAACCTTCGGTGCCCGGCGGATCTGCTCCGGCGTCGGGATGTTCGCGATGCTCTGGCTCGTCATTTCCGCACTGTAACTCCTACGCGCGTAGATCGCTCGGTACTCGGTGAATTCCGTTTCCCGTCGATACGCAACGGTGACCGCACGGACGGGTCGCGTACACCGCTTCTTCTGACACTGTTCTGTCATGGCACAGCAATCGACGCCGGTCCGAACGGCCAGGCTGGGCAGGGCAGTCGGCCAGGAGCCGACGACGGTGAGCGGAGCGGTCCTGCTGCTCCCGGGCGGTGAGGAGATCTCCGCCCGCAAACCGTCCCTCGTATGGGCGACACCCTTCGTCCGCGCACTCGGACGCCGGCTCGCCCGGGACGGCCGGGACGAGGGGCTGGCCGCGCACATCGTCCACTACCGCTATCGCGGCTGGAACGGCGACGAGGCGCATCTCGCGGGGGACGCGAACTGGGCGGCCGACGAGGTGGTACGGCGGTACGGCGATGTCCCGGTGTGCCTGCTGGGTCTGGGCATGGGCGGCCGGGCCGCGCTGCGCGCGGGCGGCCATGAAGCCGTCAACTCGGTCGTCTCCATCGCCCCCTGGCTGCCGGAGGCGGACGAGGCGGCGCCCGAGGAACCGGTACGGCAGCTGGTGGGGCGCCGGGTGCTGATCGTGCACGGCACGAACGACGAACGGACCGATCCGGAGCAGTCGTTCCGGCTGGCGGCGCGGGCGAAGAAGGCGAACCGGGAGGTGTGCCGGTTCGAGGTGCACTCGGACGGGCACGGGTTGCATCAGCACCGGGACGAAGTGCTGGCGCTGGCTTCGGACTTCGTGCTGGGGGCGTTGTTCGGGTATGCGGTGTCGCGGCCGGTGGAGGACGCGTTGGCCGCGCCGCCGCCGATCGGGTTGCGGATGCCGCTTGCGGCGGGGTTCGGGCGGTCGCTCCGTAAGGGCTGATGTCCGGTTTCGGAGTGCGGGTGCGTGGTGGCTGGTCGCGCCCACGCGGCGGAGCCGCATATGGACAGAGCCCCGCGCCCCTGACGGGGCGCGCTGTTCCCTAGGTGGGAAGCAAGTTGCCCCTTCTCGACAGCAGGAAGCGCTTGAAGGCTGCTACCGGAGGAGTGTCCGGGTGGCCGTCCAGCCATGCCACGCCGATTTCCCTCGCCGCCCTCGGCGCCGTGACCGTCAGTTCCACGACTCCCGGGCGGGGAAACGCGGGTGGGGGGAGCAAGGCAACCCCCAGCCCGGCCGCCACCAAGCCCCTCAAGGTCTCCGCCTCCTCGCCCTCGAAGGCGATCCGCGGGCGGAAGCCGGCCTCCTTGCACAGGTCGTCGGTGATGCGGCGCAGACCGTAGCCCGGCTCCAGGGTCACGAACGTCTCGTCGGCCGCTTCGGCGAGGCGGATGCGCTTGCGGGCGGCGAGTGGGTGGTCCGCGGGAACCACCAGGCGCAGCTTCTGTTCGTCCAGGCGCCGGGCGACCAGGTCGGGGGCGTCCGGCACCGGGGAGGTGAGGCAGAGGTCCAGCTCGCCCGCCCGGAGCTTCTCGATCATCGCCTCGCCGTAGTTCTGGACGAGGCTGAAGCGGACCCGGGGATGGTCGACGCGGAAGGCCTGGAGGAGGCCGGGGACGGTCTCCGCACCCATCGTGTGCAGGAAGCCGAAGGCGACCTTGCCGGTGGTGGGGTCGGCGTCGGCGCGTACCTCGTCGGCGGCGCGCTGGACCTCGGCGAGGGCGCGTTCGACCGAGGTGAGGAAGGTGCGGCCGGCGGGAGTGAGGGAGACCGTGCGGCCGTGCCGGGTGAAGAGGCCGACGCCGAGGTCCTGCTCCAGGCGGGCCATCGCGCGCGAGAGGGTGGACTGCGGGACGTTGAGCTCCTGCGCGGCCCCGGTGACATGCTCCGTGCGGGCCACGCCGGCGAAGTACGCGAGGCGTGGAGCCAGCAACATCGTCATGTCTTCTGTGTCACTGTCCGGTGACAGGCGCTTGGCTGACCTCTGCTGATGCTCCATGGGAACGATTATGGCGATTCCATGCATTGGACGGATCAAAAAGGGGTCCGTACGTTCGAGGTATGTCTCCCGCCAGTACCGGGGCGTCCACCGCCATGGACGCCGCAGCAACCGTCCCCGCCTCCGACACCTCCGACTCCCGTATGACCCCGGGCGGCCCCGGCTACCGCCGGATGAGCTTCGCCCTCTTCCTCTCCGGTGTCGCGACCTTCGCCCTCCTCTACTCCACGCAGGCGCTGCTGCCGCTGATCTCGGACGGCTTCGGGGTGAGCGCGAGCGACGCGAGCTGGACGGTGGCGGCGGCGACCGGCGGTCTGGCGCTGTTCGTCATCCCGATGAGCGCCCTGTCCGAGCGTTTCGGGCGCCGTACGGTCATGACCGCGTCGCTGGCGGTGGCGGTGACCGTGGGTCTGCTGGTCCCCTTCGCGCCGTCGCTGGGCGTGCTGGTGGTGCTGCGCGGCATCCAGGGCGCGGCGCTGGCCGGGCTGCCGGCCTCGGCGCAGGCCTACCTCGCCGAGGAGGTCCGCCCGAGGGCACTGGTCACGGCGATAGGCCTGTTCGTCGCGGGCAACAGTGTCGGCGGGATGAGCGGCCGGGTCATCACCGGCTGGGTCGCGCAGGAGTGGGGCTGGCGGGTCGCGCTGGGCGTCATCGGCGTGATCGCGGTCGGCTGCGCGGTGGCCTTCCGGCTGCTCCTCCCGGCCCCGCGGCACTTCAGGGCGGGCTCGCTGCACCCGCGCCGGCTGCTCGGCACGGTCCGCGACCATCTGGCCAACCCGCTGCTGCGCCGCCTGTACGCGATCGGCGCGCTCTTCATGACCGTCTTCGGCGGCGTGTACACGGTGATCGGCTACCGCCTGACCGAGGCACCGTTCTCGCTCCCCCAGGGCGTCATCGGCTCGATCTTCCTCGTCTACCTGGTCGGTACGGTGTCGGCGTCCACGGCGGGCCGTCTGGTCGGCCGGCTCGGCCGCCGGGGCGCCCTCTACCTGGGCGGCGGAACGACGGCCGTGGGCCTGCTGCTCTCGCTGGCCGACTCACTCCCGCTGGTCCTGCTGGGCCTCGTCCTGATCACCGCGGGCTTCTTCGCGGGCCACGCGGTGGCCTCCTCGGCGGTCAGCAAGACCGCCACCCACGGCCGGGCCCAGGCCTCCGCCATCTACCAGTCCGCGTACTACATCGGCTCCAGCGCGGGCAGCACGGTGGGCGCGCTGGCCTTCCACGCGAGCGGCTGGTCGGGCACGGTGGGGGTGGCCCTGCTGGCGATCGCGGGCGTGGTGGCCATCACGGTGCTGGGCTCGGTGGCGGCCCGCCGGCACGTCGTGGCCACCGCCCACTGAAGCGCCCCCACAGAGGCGCGGGGGCTCTCCGGTCCGTGTGCGGTGAAGCCCGGTCCGTGTGCGGTGAAGCAGGGCGAGCGCGAAAGAAGATCACTACTCTGCACGAGTGCTCTCATACGATGAGTTGACCTCTCCGGAGCGTGAGTTGTGGGACGCGTTCCCCGAGGGACGCCGCGTGGATCTGCGCACGGGTGTGCCCGAGGACGACCGTGTCGCCGGGGGCGGGCGGTGGGGCCCCGGACGGACGGTGCGGGGCGCCGTGATCGTGACGCTCCTCCTGGGCGCGAACACCGCGCAACCGGGCGCCGTCGCGTGTCTGAGGCTCGCCGGGGCGAGGATAGCCGGGCCCCTCGATCTGGCCGGCGCGCAGATCGGTCAGTCCCTCTGGATCGAGGACTGCTGGTTCGAGGAGCCGGTGAACCTCTTCGGGGCGTCGACACAGACGCTCGTGATCACCGGCAGCCGGATACCCGGCATCGACGCCGGGTCGGCGCGCGTCGAGGGAAACGTCGACCTGCGGCGCTCCCTCGTGGAGAGTGGCGCCGGCTCGCCCTTCAACCACGACATCACCGCCCTGTCGCTCACCAACGCCCGGGTGACCGGCGGAGTGGTCCTCAACAAGGCCGAGATCGACGCGCCCGGAGGCTGGGCCGTGGCCGCCGGTGGCCTGGTCATGGAAGGGGGCGTCTTCTGCCGGGGCGGGTTCGTCGCACGGGGTGAAGTGCGTCTGCTGGGCGCGCAGTTGCCGGGCGGACTCTTCATGCAGGGCGCACAGCTGACGGACCCCGGTCCACGCGGAGTGTCGCTCGCCCTGGACAACGCCGCGGCCTCGACGCTCGACTTCTCCGACGGGTTCACCGCGAACGGGACCGTACAGCTGCGCGGTACCCGGGCCTCGGGCACCCTGACCTTCGAAGGAGCCCTCCTGAACGGGCGGCCCGACGGCCAGGGCCCGGCTCTGGCCGCCGCGCTGATGCAGGCCGTCGACTTCGACTTCACCCCCGCCCGATCGCCGTCCGGCGCCGTGGACCTGCAAGGCGCGCAGGTGTCCTACCTCCACGACAGCGAGCACAGCTGGCCGGACGTGGTGGAGTTGGACGGCTTCGTCTACGGCTCCATCAAGGTGGCGGAGACGGGCGAGCGGCGGGATTCCGTGGCCCACCGCGTGGCGTGGATACGACGCAGCCCCGGCTACAACCCCCAGCCCTACGAGCAGTTGGCGAGCTGGTACCGGAAGGCCGGTCACGACGACGACGGCCGCCGCGTACTCCTGGCCAAACAGCGCCATCGGCGTCGGACCCTGCGCCCGGCCGCGCGCGCGTGGGGGCACCTGCTCGACGCGACCGTCGGCTACGGCTACCGCCCCTGGCTGGCCGGCGTCTGGCTCCTCGCACTGACCCTGCTGGGCACGCTCGCCTTCGGCACCCACTCCCCCAGACCGGTCCAACGAGGCGACGTCACCCCGTTCCAGCCCCTCGTCTACACCCTCGACCTCCTGATCCCCTTCGGTGGTCTGGGCCAGCGCACCGCCTGGTACTGGCCGGACGGCGGCCTCCAGTGGCTGGCCTACCTCATGGTCGCCCTCGGCTGGGTACTGACGACCGCCCTCGTCACGGGCGTCACCCGCACCCTGCAGAAGAACTAGCGGCCGGCGCCCGCCGGCATCTGCTCATGTCCGTGAAGCAACTTGCCTGACCTGGGCTTTTCTGCACTCCGGGGGCCATTGTCAGTGGGCTGCGGTAGCTTCCAGGTGCTGGAGCGCAACGGCGCGCGGACAGGAACGGCCACAGGGGTGGGTGGACGGAAATGAGCAACAGCACGGCGACGGCGGAGCTGGACGTCGCACTGGAGAAGTACCGGACCGAGCTGACCGGGTACTGCTACCGGATGCTCGGCTCGTCGTTCGAGGCCGAGGACGCCGTCCAGGACACCCTGGTGCGGGCCTGGCGGAGCTACGACAAGTTCGAGGGCCGCTCCAGTCTGCGGTCGTGGCTGTACCGGATCGCGACCAACGTCTGCCTGGACATGCTGTCCGCGGGCAACAAGCGGGCCCGTCCGATGGATCTCTCCGAGTCGACCCCGCTGGCCCGGGCGGCGCTGGCGCCCCGGCCCGACAACACCTGGCTGGAGCCGGTCCCGGACGCACGGGTGCTGCCGACCGTGGAGGACCCGGCGGAGGCGGCCGTGGCCAAGGAGTCCGTCCGCCTCGCCTTCATGGCCGCGCTGCAGCAGCTGCCGCCGAAGCAGCGGGCGGTGCTGATCCTGCGCGAGGTGCTGGCCTGGAAGGCCAACGAGGTGGCCGAACTGCTCGGCACCACCGTCGCCTCGGTCAACAGCGCCCTGCAGCGGGCCCGGGCCACCCTGGCCGAGCAGCAGCAGTCGGGCGCCGCCGCCGACGTCTCCGACCCGCTCGACGAGGAACAGCAGAAGCTCCTGGAGCGCTATGTCGCGGCCTTCGAGGGGTACGACATGACGGCGCTGACGGCGCTCCTCCACGAGGACGCCATCATGACGATGCCGCCGTTCGACCTGTGGCTCGTCGGCCACGAGGACATCGCCGGCTTCATGACCACCATCGGCTCCGCCTGCGAGGGCTCGCGGCTGTTCCCGGTCCAGGTCAACGGCCTGCCCGGGTTCGCCCAGTACAAGCCCGACCCGGACACCGGCGGCTGGAGCCCCTGGTCGATCCAGGTCCTGGAGATCTCAGACGGCCGGCTGACCGGGTTCCACTTCTTCCTCGACACCAAGCGCTGGTTCCCGCTCTTCGACCTCCCCCTCCACCTGGAGGCGAAGGCCGACGAAGCGGAGGAGGGAGCGTAGGGCGGGGTCGGGGTCCCGCAGCCGGATCCGCCCTCCGGCCCGGCGGGCCGTCAGCTCCAGCCGGGCCAGCAGATCGACGGCCGCCAGTCCGGGCGGCCCGATCCCGGCGACGTCACAGACGACGATCCCGGCTGCGCCGCCCGCCAGCAGCGCCCGCACCTCGGCACACAGCCCGGCCACCGCGTCCTTGGCGACGGGGCCGGGCAGCACGAGCACGGCGGGGGGCATGGCATCCACGAACCGGTAGACCGCCGTCGGCTCGACAACTCATCGGTAGGGTGGCGGGCTTCCGTACGATGGTCGCGCAGATCACAGGGATCACAACGTTGACCTGCACCTGACCGACCCCGAGGGTTAACTGTATGCCCCACGGATCAGCGAAGCCCTACCCGTCCGACGGTCTCCTCCCCCGCGAGGGGGTCCCGTGCAGGGGGTGCTGAGCGGCTTCGCGGTCATCGCGATCGTCATCGGGGTGGGATACGTCCTGGGCCGCGGCGGCCACCTCGGGGTCAACGGCCGCGAGGTCCTCACCAAGCTCGCCTTCCACGTCGCCTCCCCCGCCCTGCTCTTCACCACGCTCGCGAAGGCCGACCTGGCGGTGATCTTCTCCAGCCGCCTCCTGGTCACAGCCCTGAGCACGGCAGCGGCCGCGGGCGCGTTCGTGGCGGTGGGTGCCGGGCGCCACTGGGGCGTGGGCCGTACGACGATCGGTGCGCTGTGCTCCAGCTACGTCAACTCCGGCAACCTCGGCATCCCGATCGCGGTGTACGTGCTGGGCGACGCGTCCCTGGTGGCCCCGGTCCTGCTCTTCCAGGTGGTCGTCCTCACCCCGGTCGCCCTCACGGTGCTGGACCTGTCGGGCATGGGCGAGAAGGGCCCCTGGTGGCGCCGGCTCCTCGCCCCGCTCCGCAACCCGATAGCCGTCGGCTCCCTCACCGGAGTCCTGGTCTCGGCGCTCGGCATCCACCTCCCCGGCCCGGTGATGGACCCCCTGACCCTGATCGGCAACATGTCCGTCCCGGCCGTCCTGCTCGCCTTCGGCATCTCCCTGCACGGCAGCACCCCGCCCGGCCGGGGCCGCGACCGCCACCCGGTGTTCCTCTCGGTGGCCCTGAAGTCGGTCGGCCAGCCACTGGTGGCCTGGGCCCTGGCGTCAACAGTCTTCGACCTGCACGGCGCGCCCCTGCTGGACGTGACGGTGACGTCCGCGCTACCGGCCGCGCAGAACCTCTACACCTACGCCAGCACCTACCGCGTCGGCGAGGAACTGGCCCGGGACTCGATCCTGCTGTCGACGGTGCTGGCGGTACCGGTACTGGTGGTGATCGCGGCGCTGCTGGGGTGACTCACAGATCACTCGTGGACGCGTCGAACACGCCGAACGGGACCGGTGCAGGTCCACCGATCCCGTTCACCCGATCGAGCCGTGACACCAGCGGCCTCCGGCCGCGGGGCCTGGTCAGGCGATGCGTTCCAGCACGACGGGGGACGCCGTGAACTCCGTGCCGGCGGCCGCGATGTCGTACGAACCCTCCACCGACTGGAGCGCGTACTCGAAGCGGTCCGGGGTGTCCGTGTGGAGGGTCAGGAGGGGCTGGCCCGCCGTGACCGTGTCGCCGGGCTTGGCGTGGAGTTCGACGCCCGCGCCCGCCTGCACCGGGTCCTCCTTGCGGGCGCGGCCCGCGCCCAGGCGCCAGGCGGCGACGCCGATGCCGTAGGCGTCCAGGCGGGTCAGGACGCCGGACGACGGCGCCTTGATCACGTGCTGTTCCTTCGCCACCGGGAGCACCGCGTCCGGGTCGCCGCCCTGGGCCGCGATCATCCGGCGCCAGACGTCCATCGCCGAGCCGTCGGCCAGCGCCTTCGCCGGGTCGGCGTCCTTCAGGCCGGCCGCGTCGAGCATCTCGCGGGCCAGGGCGAGGGTCAGTTCGACGACATCGGAAGGACCGCCGCCGGCCAGGACCTCGACCGACTCGCGGACCTCCAGGGCGTTGCCCGCCGTGAGACCGAGGGGGGTGGACATGTCGGTGAGGAGCGCGACCGTCCGCACGCCGTGGTCGGTGCCGAGGCCGACCATGGTCGAGGCCAGCTCGCGGGCGTCGGCGAGCGTCTTCATGAAGGCGCCGGTGCCGACCTTCACGTCCAGGACCAGGGAGCCGGTGCCCTCGGCGATCTTCTTCGACATGATCGAGGAGGCGATCAGCGGGATCGCCTCGACCGTGCCGGTCACGTCGCGGAGCGCGTACAGCTTCTTGTCGGCGGGGGCCAGGCCGTCGCCGGCCGCGCAGATCACCGCGCCGGTGGTGTCCAGCACGTTCAGCATCTCCTCGTTGGAGAGCAGGGCGCGCCAGCCGGGGATCGACTCCAGCTTGTCCAGGGTGCCGCCGGTGTGGCCGAGGCCCCGGCCGGAGAGCTGGGGTACGGCCGCGCCGCAGGCCGCGACCAGGGGGGCCAGCGGGAGGGTGATCTTGTCGCCGACGCCGCCCGTGGAGTGCTTGTCGGCGGTCGGGCGGGACAGGGAGGAGAACTCCATGCGCTCGCCGGAGGCGATCATCGCCGCCGTCCAGCGGGCGATCTCGCGGCGGTTCATGCCGTTGAGGAGGATGGCCATCGCGAGCGACGACATCTGCTCGTCGGCGACCTCGCCGCGGGTGTACGCGTCGATGACCCAGTCGATCTGCTCGTCGCTGAGCTCACCGCTGTCCCGCTTGGTGCGGATGACGGAGATGGCGTCCATGGCCATGACGTTCCCTTCGAAGCATTGCGAAGCGTACGGCCCCTCCCGACGAGGAGGGGCCGTACGGGAGTTACTTGGTGAGATGGGCCGGGCCGAAGGCCTGGGGCAGCATCTCGGAGAGGGGCAGGACGCCCTCCGGGGTGTCCAGAAGGAGGTCCGGGCCGCCGAACTCGTAGAGCAGCTGGCGGCAGCGGCCGCACGGGACGAGCAGGCCGCCCGTGCCGTCCACGCAGGTGAAGTGGGTCAGCCGGCCGCCGCCCGTGCGCTGGAGCTCGGAGACAAGACCGCACTCGGCGCACAGGCCCAGGCCGTAGGACGCGTTCTCCACGTTGCAGCCGGAGACCGTACGGCCGTCGTCGACCAGGGCGGCGACCCCGACCGGGAACCCGGAGTACGGCGCGTAGGCGTGGGACATGGCCTCCCGCGCCTCGGCCCGCAGGGCCTCCCAGTCGAAGCCGGCGGCCTCGGTGGTCACTTGCCCTGTCCCTTCCGGTACGGCAGGCCGTCCGCCTTCGGCATCCGCAGGGACTGCGCGGACAGCGAGAGCACCAGCAGGGTGACGAGGTACGGGGTCGCGGTCACGAGCTGCCGCGGGACCTCGTCGGTGGTGGCGTACCAGATGAACATCAGGACCGAGATGACGATCGTGATGACGGCCGGGACGTACTTCTTGCGCCAGGCCAGGTAGACCGCGCCGAAGACCAGCAGGATCGCGAGCAGCAGGATCAGCGCGTGCACGTTGACCGTGCCGCCGCGCAGGTTGAGGCTGTCGGTGTAGCCGAACAGGCCCGCGCCGAGCGCCAGTCCGCCCGGCATCCAGTTGCCGAAGATCATCGCGGCGAGACCGATGTAACCGCGGCCGGCCGTCTGGCCGTCCAGGTAGACGTTCGAGGCGACGATCGAGAGGAACGCGCCGCCGAGGCCGGCGAAGCCACCGCTGATGATCACCGCGATGTACTTGTACTTGTAGACGTTGACGCCGAGCGACTCGGCCGCGACCGGGTTCTCACCGCAGGAGCGCAGGCGCAGGCCGAAAGCCGTGCGCCACAGCACCCACCAGGTGATCGGGACGAGGGCGACGGCGATGACCGTCAGCGGGGAGAGGTCGGTGAGCAGACCGCCCACCAGGCCCCCGATGTCCGAGATCAGGAACCAGTGCTTCTCGTTGAGCGTGTCCAGCCAGTCGGACAGGCCTGGCACGCTGAACGTGCCCAGCGAGTCGATCGGCGGGGACTGCTTGGAGGAGCCGCCGGGGGCGTCCTCGAAGGTGAACTTCGAGAGATAGCGGGTGGCGCCCAGGGCGAGGATGTTCAGGGCCACACCGGAGACGATGTGGTTGACGTTGAAGGTGACGGTCGCGACGGCGTGCAGCAGGGCGCCGAGCGCGCCGCCGATGATGCCGAAGATCACGCCGACCCAGGGGCCCCACTGGTAGCCGGCCCAGGCACCGAACCAGGTGCCGAGGATCATCATGCCTTCGAGGCCGATGTTGACGACGCCCGCGCGCTCGGCCCACAGACCGCCCAGACCGGCGAGGCCGATCGGGACGGCCAGGCGCAGCGCGGTGGACATCTGGCCGGTGGAGGTGATGCCCTCGGCGCCGGTGATCAGCCGGACGGCCGAGGTCAGGATCAGTACGCCGGCGATGACCAGCAGGAGTACCGGGAGCGACATTCGGCGGCCGCCCTTGCCGGGCTGCTTCGCCTGCGGCTTGGCGATGGTCGCGGTGGACATCAGGCCGCCACCTCCTTCTTGGTGTTCTGGGCGGCGGCCGCGGCGAGCTCCGCGCCGACCTGGCGCTGCTGGCGGCGCAGGCCCCACTGGCGTACGGCTTCGTAGGAGATGACCACGGAGAAGACGATCAGGCCCTGCATGATCGTGGCGATCTCCTTCTCGTACGCCACCGGGGTCGCGTAGTCGAGGGCGGGCGAGGCCTTGTCGAGGAAGGCCCAGAGCAGGGCGGCGAAGGCGATGCCGCCGGGGTTGTTGCGGCCGAGCAGGGCGATGCCGATGGCGGTGAAGCCGAGGCCGGCCGGGAAGCTCAGGCTGTAGGTGTGGGTGTCGCCGAGCAGCAGCGGGAGGCCCGCGAGACCGGAGACGGCGCCGGAGATCAGCATGGAGATGAGGACCATGCGCTTGGCGTCGACGCCGGAGGCGGCCGCGGCGGACTCGGAGGCGCCGGTGGCGCGCAGGTCGAAGCCGAAGCGGGTGCGGTTGAGGACCACCCAGTAGGCGATGCCGAGGGCGATGGCGACGAACACCATGCCGTAGATCTCGCCGACGTCCGAGCCCAGGTCGATGCCCGGGAACCAGCCGGACTTCTTCATGTCGCCGGTCGTCATGTTGTTGCCGACCTGGACACCCCAGATGTTGGCGAGGGTGACATAGCCGATGACGCTGGTGGCGATGGCGTTCAGCATGATCGTGGAGACGACCTCGCTGACCCCTCGGGTGACCTTGAGGACGCCCGCGATGCCGGCCCAGAAGGCGCCGGTGAACATGGCGACCAGGAGCAGCATCGGGATCTGCAGGAAGGCGGGCAGGCCGACGTTGGCGCCGACCACGGCCGTCATCACGGCGGCGAGGCGGTACTGGCCGTCGACGCCGATGTTGAACAGGTTCATCCGGAAGCCGAGGGCGACCGCGATGGCCGCGATGTAGTACATCGCCGCCTGGTTGATGATCAGCACCTGGATGTCCGAGTACGGCAGCTGCTGGAGCATCAGGGAGTACGGCTCGAACGGATTGCGGTCCGAGGCGAGCAGCACGATCGACGTCAGTGCGATCGCGAGGACGAGCGCGATGACCGGGCCGGCCAGCGCCAGGAGCACCCGCTCCTTGTCGAACTTCTTCATCGGGACTCGTCCTCCGGACCAGCGGCGCCTTCGTTTGCTTCTGGGGCGGTGTCTACGTGTTCCAGGTGGCCGGACGCGGCACCCGTCATGGCGGAGCCCAGCTCCTCCGGGGTGATGGTGGCCGGGTCGGCGTCCGCGACCAGCTTTCCGTCGAAGATCACGCGCAGCGTGTCCGACAGGCCGATCAGCTCGTCGAGGTCGGCGGAGATCAGCAGCACGGCCAGGCCCTCCCGGCGGGCCTCCCGGATGCGGTCCCAGATCTGCGCCTGGGCGCCGACGTCCACACCGCGGGTGGGGTGGGCGGCGATCAGGAACTTCGGGCTGTGGCTCATCTCGCGGCCGACGATCAGCTTCTGCTGGTTGCCGCCGGAGAGGGAGGCGGCGGTGACGTCGATGCCGGGGGTGCGGACGTCGAACTCCTCGACGATCCGGCGGGTGTCGGCCTGGGCGCCCTTGATGTCCAGCCAGAAGCCCTTCGCGTTGGGCTTCTCCGTGACATGGCCGAGGATGCGGTTCTCCCAGAGCGGCGACTCCAGGAGCAGGCCCTGGCGGTGCCGGTCCTCGGGGATGTAGCCGATACCGGACTTGCGGCGCTTGCGGGTGGCCCAGGGGGTGATGTCCTCGCCGAGGAACTGGACGGTGCCGGAGTCGGCGTTGCGGGTGCCGATCAGCGCGTCGATCAGCTCGGTCTGGCCGTTGCCCTCGACACCGGCGATGCCCATGACCTCGCCGGCGTGGATGGTGAAGGTGACGTCGTCGAGGACGCGCTTGGCGGCGCCCGGGGTGGTGGCTTCGGTGAGGACGTCGGCACCGGCCGTGGCACCGGCCGAGCCGGGGGTCGCGGTCTCGGGCTGCGCGCCGAGCTCGCCGAGGGAGGCGCCGCCGCTGGCGTAGACGGTCAGGTTGCGGACGGTGATGACCGGCTTGTCGGTGACCGTGGACTCGGCGGTCTCCGGGGTGGGCAGCTCGCTGCCGACCATCAGCTCGGCGAGCTGACGCGGGGTGGTCTCGGAGGGGACCGCGGTCCCGACGGTCGTACCGCGGCGGATGACGGTGATGTCGTCGGCCACCGACAGCACCTCGCCGAGCTTGTGCGAGATGAAGATGACCGACAGGCCCTCGGACTTCAGCTCCCGCAGGTTGTCGAAGAGTGCGTCGACCTCCTGCGGGACGAGGACGGCGGTGGGCTCGTCGAGGATCAGGGTCCTGGCGCCGCGGTAGAGGACCTTGAGGATCTCCACGCGCTGCCGGTCGGCGACGCCGAGGTCCTCGACCAGGGCGTCGGGGCGGATGCCGAGGCCGTACCGGCCGGAGATCTCGCGGATCTTCTTCCGGGCGTTGCCGCCGATGCCGTACAGCTTCTCGCTGCCGAGCACCACGTTCTCGAGGACGGTCAGGTTGTCGGCCAGCATGAAGTGCTGGTGGACCATGCCGATGCCGCGCGCGATGGCGTCGGCCGGGGACGAGAAGGAGACCTGCTCGCCGTCGATCGCGATGGTGCCCTCGTCCGGCTTCTGCATGCCGTAGAGGATCTTCATCAGGGTCGACTTGCCGGCGCCGTTCTCACCGACGAGGGCATGGACGGTGCCCTTGCGGACCGACAGGTGGATGTCGTGGTTGGCTACGACACCCGGGAATCGCTTGGTGATCCCCGCCAGCTCGACCGCGGCTGTCGTCTCTGCGGTGAGCGGAGGGCTGCTGGACGCGTCGATGGCGCACTCTCCTCGGGAAAGGGGCCATCTACGCGCGTAGCGCCCCTGCTTTAAATAGTGCCCGGACCTGACCGAGCTTTTTTGACTCTCGATCCGTTCCGAGCATTCTGCCGCGCGAACGGGGTGGGTCCCCGCCGTATCCCGTCGGGATCCGGGTCTACGGCAGGGGCGCGGGAGGAAAATCCTGCCCGCACCCCGTTCCGTGGCCGTAACGCTGCCATTACGGCGCGCCTTTGACCATGTCTACGACAAGATCATGACCGCCGGGTCAGGAGGTCTTGACCGTGATCGAACCGTTCTTGATGCCGTCCTCGGCCTTCTTGATCGCGGCCTGCATGGCGGCGTTGTCCTTGAAGGCCGGGTTGGAGTCGGACAGGCTCACGCCGCCGGTGGCCAGGCTGGCGCGGATCTCGCCGGTCTCCGGCTTGCCGTCGTGGACGGACTTGGCCAGGTTGTAGACCGCGCCCGCGACGTCCTTCATGGCCGAGGTGAGGATGGAGTCCTTGTACTGGGCCAGCGCGTCCTGCTTGTACTGGTCGGAGTCGACGCCGATCGCCCACACCTTGTGCGCGGCGGCGGACTTGATGACGCCCTGGCCGGAGAGGCCGGCAGCGGCGTAGACGACGTCCGCACCGGCGTCGATCTGGCCGTCGGCCGCGTTCTCGCCCTTGTCGGGGCTGGAGAAGCCGCCCTCGGCGGCGGTCTCGGTCAGGTACTGCGACTTGACCTTGACGCCCTTCTTGGTGTCCGCGACGCCCTGCTCGAAGCCGGCCTCGAACTTGTGGATCAGCGGCACGTCCACACCGCCGACGAAGCCGACGGTGTTGGTCTTGGTGGCCTTGGCGGCGGCGACACCGGCCAGGTAGGACGCCTGCTCCTCGTGGAAGACGAGGTCGGCGACGTTGTCGGCCTTGATGGTGTTGTCGTCGATGATGCCGAAGGTGACCTTCGGGAACTTCGCCGCGACCTCCTTGACGGCCGGCGCGTAGGAGTAGCCGACGCCGATCACCGGGTTGTAGCCGGCCTTGGCCAGGGTCTCCAGGCGCTGCGCCTTGTCCGCGTCGGACTCGCCGTCCTGCGGCTCGACGGCGGTGGACTTGTAGCCGTACTGCTGGTCGGCCTTGTCCAGGCCGGCGGTCGCGGCGTCGTTGAAGGACTGGTCGCCCTTGCCGCCGACGTCGTAGGCGAGAGCCAGACCGAGGTCCTTGCCCTTGCTCGCGGAGGACGAGGTGGAGGAGCTGCCACAGGCGGAGACTGTGACGGCGAGAGCTGCGGTTGCAACGCCTGCAACCGCGATACGGGACACCCGGCGCATGGAACTTGACTCCTTTGTGCAAGCGCCCAAACCAGGCGCTGGTTCCGCGGCAGCGTAACGCGCGTAGACGAACCGGAAAACCCCCAATGTCCGGTCCGTTATCTAGCTGTGGCCACAGTCACCGTTCAAGGCTACGCACAGCAGTGCGCCCCTTGCAGGAGGCAAGGGGCGCAGGGACTGCAACGGCGGCGTCCGGCCGGCCGCGCGTGCGCGGGACCGGCTCACCCGGCCGCTTATATATGCGGGATCACTTGGTGTTGACGGTGACCTTGCCGTCGATGATGTCCTGCTTGGCCTTGTCGACGGCCTCGACGACCTTGGTGAGGGCCTTGTACTTCGGGTTGGTGTCCGCGAAGCCGACCCCGCCGGTCTTCAGGGTGCCGTTGACGACACCGCTCTCCGGCTTGCCCTCGTAGACGGACTTCACCAGGTCGTACACCGCGCCGCCGACGTTCTTCAGCGCGGAGCCGAGGATGTAGTCCTTGTACTTGGCGAGCGCGTCCTGCGCGTACTGGTCGGAGTCGACGCCGATCGCCCACACCTTGGCGGTGGCGGCGGCCTCGATCACGCCCTGACCGGAGAGACCGGCCGCGTGGTAGATGACGTCGGCACCGGAGTCGATCTGCCCCTGGGCGGCGGTCTTGCCCTTGTCCGGGCTGGAGAAGCCGCCCTCGGCCGCGGTCTGCGTCAGGTACTGCGACTCGATCTTGATCTTCGGGTTGACCGACTTGGCGCCCTGGTCGAACCCGGCCTCGAAGGTGTGGATCAGCGGAATGTCCACGCCGCCGATGAAGCCGATGTGGTCCTTCTTGGTCGCCGAGGCGGCCGCGACACCCGCGAGGTACGACGACTGCTCGGCCGCGAAGACCATGTCGACGACGTTCTTCTCGTTGATCGTCGAGTCGTCGATCATGCCGAAGGTGATGTTCGGGTACTTGGCGGCGACCTCCTTGACGGCGGGCGCGTAGGAGTAGCCGACCCCGATGATCGGGTTGTAGCCGGCCTTGGCGAGCGTGTTGAGGCGCTGCACCTTGTCGGCGTCGGACTCGCCGTCCTGCGGCTCGATGTCCGAGCCGCCGATGCCGAACTCCTTCTCGGCCTTCTGGAAGCCGGCGTAGGCGGCGTCGTTGAAGGACTGGTCGCCCTTGCCGCCGATGTCGTAGGCAAGACCTATGCCCTTGCCGTTGTACTTGCCCGACGAGTTCGTGGCCGTGTCACCACTGTCCTGGCTGGACTTACCGCATCCGGCGGCGGCGAGGGCGATGACGGCGACGGTCACCGCGGCTTGGGAGACCCTCGTCCTGCGAGAGATTCCCCTAGAGACAAAACGCACAGCAAGCACCCCTTCGTCCCCACGGCACCGTCACCGGCCCGCTTCCCCAATCGGCCACCTGTGGTGGCGATTCGGCGCACAGTAACGCGCGTAGAAGGGAAGGGGAACGGGGTTTCTCATTGCCGTTATCGAACCGTGCCGCCCCCGGGTTACAAGGAGAGATCGCGGGTTACACCGGGGTGACACAAGGGGACGAAGGGGTACCGATCGGGCGCCTTCGTCCCCTGGGGTCAGGTGACCGTTTCTCCAGCCTTTCGATACGACTGCCGCCGTTCCCGCTAGCGGGTCGCGTCGATGAGGGCGGCGGCCGTGAACAGCTCCACCCCGACCGTGATGGCCCGCTCGTCGGCGTCGAAGTCACCCTGATGCAGGTCACGCACGGTCCGCTCGCCCGGCGTCCGCACCCCGAGCCGCGCCAGCGCGCCCGGCACATGCTCCAGGTACCAGGAGAAGTCCTCGCCGCCGAGGCTCTGCTCGGTGGTCTCGATGGAGTCGGTGCCGCGCCGGGCGGTCATCGCGTCCCGCAGCAGTTCGGTGACCACCGGGTCGTTGACGACCGGCGGCACCCCGCGCACGTAGTTGATCTCGGACTTGGCCCGGTGCAGGGTCGCGACCTCGTCGATCGCCGCGTGCACCACGTCGGGAGCCTGTCGCCAGGCGGCCAGGTCCAGGCACCGCACGGTCCCGGAGAGCTCGGCGTGCTGCGGGATGACGTTGGGCGCGTGCCCGGACTCGATCCGCCCCCAGGTCACGGCGAGCCCGCTGCGGCTGTCCACGCGCCGCGCGATGAGCGCAGGCACGTCGACGGCGACCCGGGCGGCGGCGGTGACCATGTCGGTGGTCAGATGCGGCCGGGCGGTGTGCCCGCCGGGCCCGTCCAGCGCCACCTCGATGCGGTCGCAGGCGCTGGTGATGGCGCCGTTCCTGAGCCCGATCCGCCCCGCGTCCACCCGGGGGTCGCAGTGCACGGCGATGATCCGCCCCACCCCGTCCAGCACCCCGGACGCGATGGCGTCGGCGGCACCGCCGGGCAGCACCTCCTCGGCGGGCTGGAAGAGCAGCCGTACGGGCCGCGGCAGCAGCCCCCGCTCGTGCAGCTCGGCGAGGACCAGCCCGGCGCCCAGCACCACGGCCGTGTGCACGTCGTGCCCGCACGCGTGCGCCCGGTCCGGCACGGTGGACCGGTAGGCGCACTCGGTCTTCATGTCCGGGATCGGCAGGGCGTCGATGTCGGCGCGCAGGGCGAGCACGGGCAGCCCGTCGGCCTCCGGCCCGATGTCACAGATGAGCCCGGTTCCCATGGAGAGCACCCGCGGCCTCAGACCGGCCTTCTCCAGCCGTTCCTTGATCGCGGCCGTGGTGCGGAACTCCTGGTTGCCTAGCTCGGGGTGCATGTGCAGGTCGCGCCGGAAGGCTACGAGTTCGGCGTGCAGCTCCTCGCTGAGCACGCCGGGGAGCACATCCCCTGGGAGGTCGGCCTCGGACTCTAGGGACATCAATTGGTTCACCCTCTGAAGGGTAGGACGCCCGGGGGGTCAACTGCCCCGAGATCAACAAAAGTTCAGCCCGTTAGGGGAAGAAAATCTGACCGCGATGGCATGACCTCGGACGTGGCTGGGTAAAACCTATGTTTCCTCTTCCACGCATACCACGCTGTACGGCAATCACGCCGTTTCTGTCCACGTACCGAAACGGAACCGAGCCGGAACGGCCACTTCGCCACGCGCGGCACGCCCGCCCGGTAGCGTGCGCGACCGTGACGGACTCGGAGACGACCGACTTCATAGAAACCACCCGTACGTCCTACGACGCGATCGCGAAGGACTACTCCGCCGCCTACCCCGGCCTCCCCGACCGGCCGGTGGACCTGTCCCTGATCGCCGCCTTCGCCCAGCTGGTGAAGGCGAACGGCACCGCCCCCGTGGCCGACCTGGGCAGCGGCCCCGGCCACATCACCGCGCACCTGAACGAGCTGGGGGTCCCGGCCTTCGGCATCGACCTCTCCCCCACCATGGTCACCCTGGCCCGCGAGGCCCACCCCGCGCTGCGCTTCCACCGGGGCTCGATGACGTCCCTGGACCTGCCCGACGCGACCCTGGGCGGCATCCTCGCCCTCTACTCGATCATCCACATCCCCGACGACCACCTTCCGGCGACCTTCGCCGGCTTCCACCGCGTCCTGGTCCCCGGCGGCCATGTCCTGCTGGCCTTCCAGAAGGGCGAACGGTCCGGCCTCCACGTCACCGAACGCTTCGGCCACGAGATCGACCTCCACTACCACTGGCGCCCCGCGTACGCGGTGGGCGACATGCTCGCCAAGGCGGGCCTGGAGGTGGCGGCCACCCTGATCCGCGAGCCGCTGGACGAGGAGAAGTGGCCGCGGGCGTTCGTCCTGGCCCGCAAGCCCTGACCGTACGGGGGCGCGGCGGCCGGGGGCATCAGACCTGAGCGACCTGGCTACGGCGCACACACTCGGTGACGACGTCCCGCAGGCTGCCGGTGTCCGCCAGCAGCCGCCGCTGCTCGTCGGCGCCGTTGCCGTCCCGCAGCAGGCGCTGGACGGCCTCTTCCACCATCGCCAGGTCGCCGCTGTCCGCGAGGGCGTCCCTGGTGTGCGCCAGCAGGGCGCCCAGGACCGCCTCCGCCGCCCGGGGCCGCAGGGTGACGGGATCGAGCAGTTCCCCGCCCAGTCCCGAGCGGGCGGCGCGCCAGCCGGCCATCCGCGCCAGCGCCACGCCGTGGTCGACGGGCTCCTGTCCGGCCCGCCACTCCCGCGCGGCGGTCTCCACCAGCGCACGGGCGAGGGCGGCCACGAGCACGGCGGTCCCGGCGCGCAGGCACACGTCGGCGACCCGGATCTCCACGGTCGGAAAGAGCCGGGCGAGCCGGGCGTCGAAGTAGACCATCCCCTCGTCCAGGATGACGCCGGTGGCGACCATGTCCGCGACCAGCCGGTGGTACCGCGCCGCGGAGCCGAACAGCTCCGCCGGTCCGGCGGACGGCCAGCGCGCCCACACCCGGCTGCGGTAACTGGCGTACCCGGAGTCCCGGCCCTGCCAGAAAGGGGAATTGGCGCTGACGGCGACGAGCACGGGCAACCAGGCCCGCACCCGGTCCAGCACCCCCACCCCCTCCTCGTCCGACTCCACGGCAACATGCACATGGCACCCGCAGACCAGCTGCTCCCGGGTGGCGATCCCGTACTGCTCGGCCATCCACTGATAGCGCCGGCTGACGCTGAAGGAGGGGCTGACCGGCAGCGGCGAGCTGGCCAGCGCGGCAACGGCGCACTCGAGCTCCCCGGCGAGCCGCGCGGCCTCTTTACGGCACCGCACGATCTCCTCTCCCAGGTCCGTCATCTCCGCCTGCGGCTGGGTGGCGAACTCCAGCATCTGCCCGTAGAGCTCCTTCTCGAACACGCCCTGCCCCGGATCCGCCAACGCGGCCCGGGCCAGCACCGCGGCCGCCGACGCCTTGGGCTCCCCCGACTCCGGGTCGACGAGCAGAAGCTCCTCCTCCACTCCGACGGTACGCACGCGCTCCCGCCCTCCATCCGCGCCACCACCGAACGCGGCAGCCTCCGCACCCCCCGACTTCCCACGCCGACCGGGGGGACACCTGCGGGGAAGCGGGCGGCCCCTACGCTCACTCCTCGGCGAACAGCTCCGCGGCGTCCGTGACGTGCATGGCGCGCTGGGCCCAGATCTCAAGCCGTTCCAGGTCGGTGCAGGCGTGCACCTGCTCGCGCACGGCGCCGGTCACCACGAGCCCACGCCACTCCAGGAGCCGCAGAACCATCTCGGCACGCTCCTGGACACGCCCTTCTTCCCGGCCTTCTTCCCGGCCCTCCTCACGCCCTTCCTCGCGCACCTGCTCCGCCAGCGGGTGTCGCCAGAAGTACTGGATCGCCGTCATCAGGTCCCTCCACATCTGCTTCGCCTGAGGATCAACCAGGCACGAGTCGACGAACTGCACGAAGACCGCGGCGCTGTCACGGTCAATGGTTTTCAGGGCGGCTGCCAGCGACTCCAGTATGGCCGGGGCCTGCCGACCCCGCCCATGTGTCATCGCCGAGAGCACCGCAAGGGGTACGTCGTCCTCGGCCTCCCGCACATCCGCGATCACCGGCACGTTGTCCGGCCCCAGCACCAGCGGACGCACCGTCAGCGACTCCCACCCCCGTGAGCGAGAAGCGGCTGCGCCGTCTCGCCTCGAACTACGCCTGCACGGACCAGGAGTTGGTCGACGCCCTGGCGGAACTGGCGACCGTCCGGACCAAAGGCTGGTGGGAGGAGTACCGGGAGCTGCTGCCGACGCCGTTTCTCGATCTCGCCGAGCTTGAGCACCACGCGGCCTTCCTCCAGGAGGTCCAGTTCCTGTTCGTTCCCGGGCCTCTTCAGACGGAGGACTACGCTCGCGCCGTCTTCTCCGACCGGGTTCCGGAACTCCCCGCCGGGGAAGTCGAGTTGCGCGTTCGCCATCGGATGCGACGCGCGGCAACCGGCGGCGAGACCCCCTACAAGGCAGTCGTCCACGAGGCGGCGCTGCGCATCATGGTCGGCGACCGCAGCACCTCACGGACCCAGCTCACGCACGTCCTGGAGGCGTCGGAAGCGGAGCATGTCACCGTCCGCGTCATCCCCTTTCGCCTGGAGGGGTTCACCGGCGCCGCGAGCGCCATGACGTACGCGGGAGGCGCCGTACCGAGGCTGGACACGGTCGTACGCGACGGCCCGCAGGGAGCCGCCTTCATCGACTCCGAGGCACAGCTGGGCACCTTTCGAACGCTCTTTCATAAGGTGGAGGCCGCATCGCTCGACCCCGGGCGCTCGCGCGACTTCATCCACAAACTGTCGAAAGAGCTGTGAGGCACCCGATGGACACCTGGCGGAAGTCGTCCCACTCCGGCCCCGGCGACGGCGACTCCTGCGTAGAGATAGCGAACTCCCCCACCCGCATATCGGTCCGCGACTCCAAGGTCCCGGCCAGGGCCGTCCTCAGTTTTCCGGCCGAAGCCTTCGCCGCCTTCCTCCGGAGTCTGAAAACGGCGCGGCTCCCCCAGTAGGCCGGTGCCGACCACGAGGTCCGATTCGCGCCAGTGTTCTGCGGTGGGCGGCGCGATGCTCGTCGTCATGAACCGATTCGAAGGAACTGTGGCCCTGGTGACCGGCGGAAGCCGGGGTATCGGCGCTGCCGTGGCTCTGCGGCTGGCCGAAGAGGGCGCCGACGTGGCCCTGACGTACGAGAACAGCGCGGCGCTCGCCGACGGGGTGGTGAAGCGGATCAAGGACGGTGGCCGCCGGGCTCTGGCCGTCCAGGCCGACAGTGCGGTCCCCGAGAGGCTGGCCGCGGCGGTGGAGCTGACCGTCGAGACGTTCGGCGGACTGGACGTCCTGGTCAACAACGCAGGGGCGTTCCTCGTCGGCCCGCTCGAGGACCTGGGCGCGGCGGAGATCGACCGCACCTTGGCGGTGAACGTCCGGGCGCCGTTCGTGGCATCCCGGGCGGCGGCACGTCACATGGGCCAGGGCGGCCGCATCGTCAGTATCGGCAGCAACGTGGCGGAGCGCACGGTCTTCCCGGGTCTGGCCCTGTACGCGATGAGCAAGACGGCCCTGATCGGGATGACCAAGGGCCTGGCCAGGGAACTCGGCCCGCGCGGTATCACCGTCAACCTGGTGCACCCCGGTCCCACCGACACGGACTCCAACCCCGCCGACGGCCCCAACGCGTCGGCGATCGCCGGGTTCACCGCGCTGGGCCGCTACGCGGACGCCGCGGAGATCGCCGCCACCGTCGCCCACCTGGCGAGCGCGGACGGCGGGTACATCACCGGAGCGGCGATCAACGTCGACGGAGGGTTCACGGCCTGACACCGTGTGAGGAACGGCCCCGACCGCCCTGTCCGACGGGAGACCTGGCGTGACGGGCTACTGGCCTGATCCGCTCTGCGGACGCCGGGCTCCCGTCTGGAGCGATCCCGCCGCCGTCGCGAGTGTGCGGGCCGTTTCGATCACCGTCTCGCGGCGGCGGGCAAGGGCCGCCTCATAGGTGTCCTCGTCCAGGACCATGCGGCACATCTTGGGCACCGCGAAGTTCCACGAGATCAGGCCCATGAGGGTGAACAGCAGGTCCTGGGCGGCGCGGACGCGGGCCTCTTCGGGGAGGTCGCCGGCCACGCCGCCGGCCACGAGCCGGTGGGTCTTCTCGCGGAAGGCGTCACGGCGGCCCCGCGCGCCCTCCCCGGGTTCGTCGCCCGCCTCCAGCGCCTCCCACATGAGCAGCCTGATCAGCTCCGGATGCTGCTGGTAGCAGTCGAACATCCGCCCGACCGATTCGGCGACCGCGTCGGGATCGATGGAGATGGAGACGCGGACCTCCTCCAGCTTCGCCCGCACGACGGCGGCGAACAGCTCTTCCTTGCCGCCGTAGTAGAGGTAGATGGCCTGCTTGTTGGCCTTGGCGGCGGTCGCGATCCGGTCGACCCTGGCCCCCGCCAGCCCGCGCTCGGCGAACTCGGCTGCGGCGGCGGCGAAGATCCGCCGTCTGGTGTCCTCCGCGTCATAGGCCATGGCCGAATTAAACCATCCGGTTGACTCCGGTCCCCCCGGGCGGCAGTATCGGCGTCAGTAAAACAACCGGATGGTTTATTTCACCGTGGCGCCGTTCCACGCGTCCGCCGTTCCGCGGTTTCCCGGCTCGCTCGATCGATCGAAAGGCCTCCCATGACCACCGCACCTCCCATCCCGGTCCGTTCGCCGCTGTCCAGCGGCCTCTTTGGCACCACCGCCGTCCTCGTCGGCGCCAGCTCCGGCATCGGGCTGGCGGCGGGCGTCCTGCTGCGTTCGGTCGGCGCCCGCGTCATCCTGGTCGGCCGTGACCCCGACCGGCTGAAGGCCGCCGTCTCCCGGGTGCGCGAGGCCGATCCGGCCGACGGCCCCGACGATGCCGTACTGGCCGTCGCCGGCGACGGCGGGGACGAGCGGACCCTCGCCGAGGCCTTCGACCGGGCGGGCCATGTCGACCATGTGCTCGTCACGGCGGGCGGCCTCAGCGGCATGGGGCCGGTGACCGGGCTCTCGGCCGACGACCTCCGTGCGACCTTCGACTCCCTCCTCCAGCGGGCCTTCACCATCGCCCGCACCTCGGCGTCCCGGCTTCCAGCAGGAGGCTCGCTCACATTCAGCTCGGGGATCCTCGTGGCCCGCCCCCGCCCCGGCATGGCCGCCCCGCTGTCGGCGGCCGGCGCCGTGGAGACCCTCACCAAGGCCCTCGCCGTGGAACTGGCCCCCGCCCGTCTGCGCGTGAACGCCGTCCGCTACGGCCGGATCGACACCCCGCTGCTGCGCTCGCTGCCGGGGCTGGACTCCGACGAGGCGGTCACCGCCGCCGGTTCGGCCGTCCCCGTCGGCCGCTTCGGCACCGCCGAGGAAGCCGCCGGCACGACCCTCTTCCTCATGGCCAACAACTACGTCACCGGCCAGATCCTCACCGTCGACGGCGGCGAAAGCCTCGCCTGACAGGCCCCGCGCCTGGGCAGGCGCGCCGCTACGACCCGGTCGGCGCGGGCCCGGTGTGCGTGAGGCGGGCGCGCAGGCGGGCCGCGTCCTGGACGGGCGGGAGGCCGTAGGCAGTGCGGTACTCGCGGTTGAACTGGGTGGCGCTCACGTATCCGACCGCCTGGGCGATCTGGGCGGCCGTGGCGTCCCCGGCGACCAGGCGCCGCCGGGCCTCCTGGAGCCGCAGGTGTTTCTGGTACCTGAGCGGGCTCATACCGGTGGCCGCCTTGAAATGCCGGTGCAGGCTGGCCGCGCTCATGTGCGCCACCGCGGCGATCTCCTCGATGCCGAGCGGCTCCGTGTAGCGGGCGCGGATCCAGCGGGCCACCTCGCGCACCCGGGTCGCGGTCGAGTCGGCCAGTGACCACTGGCGCAGGACGGGGCCGAGGGAGCTGCGCAGCAGCCGGTAGAGGATCTCGCTCTCGACGCGGCCGGCGAGCGGGCGGATGTCGTCGGGGGTGCCGAGGAGCTGGACCCAGCGGGTGACCGCGTCGGCGAGTTCGGGGGGCATCGGCGCGACGACGTGCGCGGCGGTGACCGCCGGGGCGGGCCGGCCCGTCTCGGCCAGTTCCACCAGCAGTTCCGTGAGCGCCTCGCCGTCGAGGCGCAGGGACGCGGACCGGTAGGGCACCTGCACCAGGTCGGCGGTGACGGGCAGGTCGATGGTGGTGAGGAGCATTTCCCCGGGGCGGGCGACCCGGACCAGCTCGCCCGCGGTGGTGCGTTTCGTGCCGCTCGCGACGAAGCAGATCGCCGGTTCGTAGAGGAGGTGGGCGGGCTCGACGGGGTGATCGACCGCGGCCAGGGAGAGCCGGGGAACCGCGGTGTCCGAGCCCGGTGCCACGCAGTGCCGGTCGATGGCCGCGACGAGTCGTTCCAGCACGGCGTACTCCGTTCCTGAGAGGATCAGGCAATCCTATGCGGTCACTGCCCCATGACCCCCGGGCGCCGTCTCCCTAGCGTTGACCGCATGGCACAGCACACCACACACCTCCCCCGGCGCACTCTCGGCGGCCAGGGCCTCACCGCCGGGGCGATCGGTCTCGGCACCATGGGCATGACGATGGCGTACGGCGCCCCGGACGAGCGGAGCAGCATCGCCACCCTCCACCGGGCCCACGAACTCGGGGTCACCCTCTTCGACACGGCCGAGCTGTACGGCCTCGGCACCGGCAGCAACGAGCAGCTCCTCGGGCGTGCCGTGCAGGACTTCCGCGACGACATCCTGATCGCGACCAAGTTCGGCTTCGACCTCTCCGACCCCACCAGGATCGGACGCGCCCTGGACAGCCGTCCCGAGCACATCCGCGAGGTCACCGAGAACAGCCTGCGGTACCTGGGCACGGACCGCATCGACGTGCTGTACCAGCACCGGGTGGACCCCGACGTACCCATCGAGGACGTGGCGGGCACGGTCGGCGAGCTGATCGCCGAGGGCAAGGTCCGTTTCTTCGGGCTGAGCGAGGCCGGCCCGGAGACCATCCGCCGCGCCCATGCCGTGCACCCCGTCTCGGTGCTCCAGACCGAGTACTCGGTGTTCGAACGGGCCGTGGAGGCCGAGATCCTGCCCGTGGTCCGGGAACTGGGCATCGGCTTCGTGCCCTACTCCCCGCTCGGGCGCGGCTTCCTCACCGGCGCCGTCAAACCGGCCTCCGAGTACGACGCGGACGACATGCGGCACACCATGGACGAGCGCTGGCGGCCCGGCAATTACGAGAAGAACGTCGCCGCGGTCCGGGAGCTGACCACCCTGGCGGAGGGCAAGGGCGGCACGGTCACCCAGCTGGCGCTGGCCTGGCTGCTCGCGCAGGGCGACGACATCGTGCCCATCCCCGGCACCCGCAGCCCGGATCGTGTGGCGGAGAACGTGGCCGCCGCGTCCGTCGACCTGACGCCCGCGGACCTCGCCCGTATCCAGGAGATCCTGCCGCAGGGGGCGGCCGGGTCCCGCTACCCGGCCGCGGTCATGCCGACCTGGCAGTGATCGCGGCGACCTGGCGGTGATCGCGGCGACGCGTTCGGCGGGCCCTGTAGATTCGTCGGGCGAGCCCGTTCCCTGGTGAGAGGGGTTGGTGGAGATCGCCACGCAGGCCGGTGCCGTCACGCAGCCCCGGGTGCCCCTGAGCCGGACCCGGGTGCTGAGTACGGCCGTCGCCCTCGCCGACGAGGGCGGGGTGGACGCGCTCAGCATGCGCAGGATCGCGCAGGCGCTCGGTGTCGTCCCCATGGCGCTCTACAAGCACGTGGCCAACAAGAACGAGCTGCTGGACGGCATGATCGACGCCCTCGTCGGCGAGATCGACCCGCCGGCCGAGGACGGCGGCTGGAAGGCCGTCGTACGTCAGCGGGTGCTGTCGGCCCGCCGCATGCTGCTCCGCCACCCCTGGGCGCCCGAGGTCATCGAGTCCCGGATGAAGACCCGGGCCGCCCCGACCCCCGCGCTCCTGGAGTACCTCGACTCGATGGTCGGGATCTTCCGGGCCGGGGGGTTCCCGATCGACCTCGTCCATCACGCCCTGCATGTCATGGGCAGCCGCCTGCTCGGCTTGTCGCAGGAGTTGTTCGAGGAGAACGCCGACGGCGAACCGGACGCCGACGCGCTGCCGCCCGAGGTGATGGCCGCGCGCTTTCCCCATCTCACCGCGCTGGCCATGGCGGTCGCCCACGACCCGGACTCCGTCGTCGGCTCCGGCTGCGACGACCAGTTCGAGTTCGAGTTCGCCCTGGACCTGACCCTCGACGGCCTTGAGCGGCTCCTGAACGCCGCCTGACACGCGACCCCTTGACGGGTGTACGCCGTACACCTACCGTGCCAGCGAGAGGTGTACGGCGTACACCCCGAGGGGGGAACCATGAAGGCGATCGTTCAGGAGCGGTTCGGGCCGCCGGACGTGCTGCGGATGGCGGACATCGCTCCGCCGGAGGTCGGCGCCGGACAGGTGCTGGTGCGGGTGCGGGCCGCCGCGGTCAACCCGTACGACTGGCACATGCTGCGCGGTGACCCGTACGTCGCCCGGCTGATGGGCGGCGTGGGGCTGACCCGGCCGAAGTCACGGGTGGCCGGGATCGACGCGGCCGGGGAGGTGACGGCGGTCGGCGCCGGGGTGGACGGGCTGCGGGTCGGCGACGAGGTGCTGGGATTCTGTACGGGCGCCTTCGCCGAGTACGCCCGCACCACCGCCGACCGGCTGGTACCCAAGCCCGCCGGCCTCACCTTCGAGGAGGCCGCGGCGGTGCCGATGGCGGCGGTGACCGCGCTGCGCGGCATCCGGACCGTCGGCCGGGTCGCGGCCGGGCAGCGGGTGCTGGTGAACGGGGCCGGGGGTGGCGTCGGCACCTTCGCCGTGCAGATCGCGGCGGCCCTGGACGCGGAGGTGACCGGGGTGTGCAGCACCCGCAACGTCGACCTGGTGCGTTCCCTCGGCGCCGCGCACGTCGTCGACCACACCCGCGAGGACTTCACCGACCGGGGCGAGCGCTACGACGTCATCCTCGACAACGTCGGCAACCGCCCGCCGGGCCGGCTGCGCTGGGCTCTCACCCCGCACGGGATCCTGGTGGCCAACGGCGGCGGTTCGCCCGGCCGGCTCTTCGGCGCGGTCGGCGCGATCCTGCGGCTCGTCGCGATCGACGCCGTCGTACGGCAGCGGCTCCGGCCGATCCTTCCCGCGGTCCCGGACGGGCCGGTCCACCAGGACCTGCTCGCCGTGGCCGCGCTCGTGGCGGCCGGCCGGCTCACCCCGGTGGTCGACCGGACGTATCCGCTGGCCGACACCGCCGCGGGCGTGCGCCATGTGGAAGGGGGGCACGCCCGCGGCAAGACCGTGATCACGGTGAGCGCTACGACCGGGAGTGGCTCGCCAGGAAGTCCTTGATGTAGCCCATCGTCTCCTTCGTCGACCAGGGCTTCGCGTCCGCCGCCGCGGACGAGCCGTCGGAGGCCGAGGCGCCCGGGGCGGCACTGGAGATCGCCGCCCCGAAGCTCACGTCGCCGTGGCCCGCCCCCGTGAGCACCACGCGTTCGGCGTCGACGCCCTCGCCCTTCAGCGCGGTGAAGAGGTTCAGCGTCTGGCTGGGCGAGACCAGCGGGTCGGCGCTGCCGTGCATCAGCAGGAACGGCGGTGTGGAGGAGGAGATGTGGGTGGCCGGGTCGGCGGCGGCCACCTGGGCGGTGTACTGCTTGACCGACTTATCGGTGCAGGGACCGTAGACCCACTGCGCGGAGGCATTGCCCGCCGCGTAGTTGCTGTCCTTGGCGGCCCGGTCGTAGTCGGCGGCCAGCTGCGACAGGTCGGCCGGGCCGAACTCGTCCACCACCCCCTGGACTTCGCTGCTCCGGTCGAGGTCGCCGCCGATGTCGTACGTCTTGTCGCCGTTGGTGACACCGGTCATGGCCGCGAGGTAGCCGCCCGCCGACTGGCCCCACACGAAGACGTGGTCCGTGTCGATGCCGTAGGTGCCGGCGTGCGCGCGCAGATAGCGGATCGCGGACTTCACGTCGGCGAGGGCGTCCTTGTAGGTGGCGCCGTCGGCCACGGTGCGGTACTGGATGCCGGCCACCGCATAGCCCTGGTCGGCGATGTAGGTGCGCTGGGCGAGGTTGCCGGTGCGGTCGGCCAACTGCCAGCCGCCGCCCGTCACATACACCACCAGCGGCTTCTTGCCCGAGGTCCTGGGCACCTGGATGTCGAGCTTCAGGTCGGTCGTGGTGCCCTTGGTGGCCGGCGAGGAGTAGGTGATGTCGTCGGTCGTCGTGAGCGTCGACGTGTCGCAGGTGATCGCCGCGCCCTCGGGCTCGATGACGGTGCTGGTGCTGTTGTCGGTCTTCTTGATCGTCTTGGCCTGGCCGAGGCTCTGTGCGCCCGTTCCCGCACCCCCGGACGGCATGCCGCTGCCCTGGCCCTGCGGTATCCCCGCCGTGTCCGCCGGACAGGCGGAGGCAGCGGGGGAGGCGGATCCGGATGCCGAGGACGTCGTGTCCGTCGAGTCGTCGGATCCACAGGCGGTCAGGCCGATCGCGGCCAGGAGCGCGGCCGTGGCCACGGCGGCTCCCGTCCGGCGGCGGGGCGGTGTTCCGGGTGTGACAGGTCGAGGCATCGCAGGAATCTCCCGAGGGCAGCGCATGGCGGCAATAAGCGGAGATAGCATCTCCACATCCACTGGGCCGTCACTGTAACACGAACCGGAGATGTCATCTCCGGTTCGTGTCTGCCGAGGTGAGTACGATGTGGGCCGACGATCACACGCCTTCGAAAGTGAGACCCCTGTATGGCGCCGCCCCGCGCATCGGGTGAGTCGGGCGGATCCGGCACGCCCCGGCTGCGACGCGACGCCGAGCTGAACCGCCTCCGGCTCATCGCCGCCGCCCGCGAGGTGTTCCGCGAGCGCGGGCTGAGCGTGACCCTGGACGACGTCGCGCGTCACGCGGGGGTCGGGGTGGGCACGGCGTACCGGCGCTTCCCCAACAAGGAGGCGCTGATCGACGCCGTCTTCGACGACATGCTGGGCCGCGTCGAGGAGGCCACGCGGGAGGGTGCCGAGGACCCCGACGCCTGGCGCGGGCTGGCGACCAGCCTGGAGCGGGTGGCGGAACTGCACGCCCTCGACCGCGGTCTGCGCGAGGTGCTGCTCGGCACCGACCGGACAGCGCCGCGGGGGTCGGAGTTCGGGGAGCGGATCAAGGGCCACGTCGATCGCGTGGTCGAGCGGGCCAGGGAACAGGGCGTGCTGCGCGCCGACGCCGAGCCCTGGGACCTGGTGATGATCCAGCAGATGCTGGGGGCGGTCACCGATCGCAGCGGTGAACCGGAGCTGTGGCGGCGCTATCTGCGGCTGCTGCTGGACGGCCTGCGCGCCCGCCCCGAGTACACGGAACCGCTGCCCGGCGGCGGCTTCGGCGAGCACCTGACCCCGCCGGGCGCGGGCTTCGTCCCGCGCAAGGACCCCCCGCCGGCCGGCTGACCACCGCCGGCCGGGCGGATGCCCGGCCGGCCCTCCGCCCGGCCGGCTACGCCAGGCTGGTGACCGCCGTCAGCCGGTGCACGTCCTTCGCCGTGCCCGTGACGCCCGACAGGAAGCCCTGTGCGCGAGGTGAGGCGTTCTCGGTGAGCCAGGCCGGGTCGATGTCGCAGACCGCGACGCGGACGCCCGTGCCGACCAGGGCAAGGGGAAGCGTGTGGACGACGGTCGAGGGGAAGCTCAGGATCGTACGGCCGATCGGGCCGCGGCGGGCGATCAGTTCCAGCGGGAGGTCCGGGCGGACTATCTCCAGTCCCGTCTCGCCCGCGAGGCGGTGCAGCTTCTCCGTGCTCTCCCTGCGGTGCGCGAAGTAGCGCGTCGCGCCGTGTGCCTTCGCCAGGCTCCGGACGGCCTCCAGATAGCGGTCGCCGTCCACCACCCCGGTCTCCACCAGGGACGTGCCGACCATGTCGGCGCCCTTGGTGATGCGCGGCGGGCCGAAGCGGGCCCGGGTCCAGCCGAAGTCGTTCGCGGTGACCGTCACTCCCGCCGGGATCTCCGTCACCGGCATGGAGGAGAAGACCTCCACCCGGCGGCGGTCGCTGGGCGTGAGGCGGCGGCGCGCGGAGGAGGAGACGGGGGCGAAGAGCAGGTCCCGGGCGCCCGGGCGGCCGCCCTTGCGGTGCCAGCGGACCAGGCGTTCGCCGCGCGCCAGCTGGGCCACGAACTCCATCGTCGCCGTGCCGTCGTCGACGACGACCAGGTCACGGGCGCGGGTGATCGTCAGCAGGAGCTGCACGTAACGGGAGAAAGGATCCCCCATCACGATCCGGTCGGCCCGGCGGAGGGAACCCGCCAGGCCGCCGATCGTCTGGAAGGGGGCGGTGGTGCCGCCCCGTGCTTCCTCCCAGCGGACCCGGTAGCCCTCGTCACGGGCCAGTTCCGCCATACGGCGCAGCTGGCCCCGGGTCATGGGGTCGGTCGGGGACAGGACGACGATCGTGAGTTCCGCGCCGGGTGCCGCCGCCGATATGGCGACCGATGCGCGGCGGGCCTGCGGGGGCACCGTCGGCACCGGCTCCACCGCCCCGCGCAGGGCGTGGACATGCGCCCACTCCAGCACGTTCAGCAGCTGCACCGGACTCTCGACGAACGCGAGTGTGTGGGGGCCGGGGTTCCCGGCGCGGGGGCTCATCGACGTACGACCGTCCCGTCGTCGTAACAACAGACGTAACTTCAGAACTTCAGCGGTGTCAGACCTGGACCGGCTCGCCGGCCGCCGCGGCGATCTCCGCCTCGGCGACGACACCGGTGACGCGGCGCAGCTTCTTCATCGGGCCGAGCTCGGAGTCGTAGACCTTCTTGACGCCGTCACCGAGGGAGGCCGAGATGGTGCGGATGTCGCGGACCAGGCGGACGAGGCCCTGCGGCTCGACGGAGGCGGCCTGGTCGGAGCCCCACATCGCGCGGTCCAGGGTGATGTGGCGCTCGACGAAGGTGGCGCCGAGGGCGACCGCGGCGAGGGTGGTCTGCAGGCCCGTCTCGTGGCCGGAGTAGCCGATCGGGACGTTCGGGTACTCCTTCTCCAGCGTGTTGATCACGCGGAGGTTGAGCTCCTCGGCCTTCGCCGGGTAGGTGGAGGTGGCGTGGCAGAGCAGGATGTTGTCCGAGCCGAGGACCTCGACCGCGTGGCGGATCTGCTTCGGGGTGGACATGCCGGTGGAGAGGATGACCGAGCGGCCGGTGGCGCGCAGCGCCTTCAGGAGCTCGTCGTCCGTCAGGGACGCGGAGGCGACCTTGTGGGCCGGGACGTCGAACTTCTCCAGGAAGGCGACGGCCTCGGTGTCCCACGGGGAGGCGAACCAGGCGATGTTCTTGCTCTTGCAGTACTCGTCGATCTGGCGGTACTCGTCCTCACCGAACTCCACGCGGTGGCGGTAGTCGATGTAGGTCATGCGGCCCCAGGGGGTGTCGCGCTCGATGTCCCACTGGTCGCGCGGGGTGCAGATCTCCGGGGTGCGCTTCTGGAACTTGACGGCGTCACAGCCGGCCTCGGCGGCGACGTCGATCAGCTTGAAGGCGTTCTCCAGCTCACCGTTGTGGTTGATGCCGATCTCGCCGCAGATGTAGACGGGCTTGCCGGGGCCGACCTCACGGGAACCGAACGTGCGCAGACGGGAGTTGCTCATGACTGTGGGGTGTCCTTACTTCGGGAGGGAATCGAGAGAGGGGCCGAGGATCCAGCTGGCGATCTCTCGGATCGCGCCGTCGCCACCCGGGACGGTGGTGACCGCGCGTGCGGCGCCGCGTACGACGTCGTGGGCGCTCGCGACCGCCACGGGCCAGCCCACGAGGGCGAAGCACGGGAGGTCATTGACGTCGTTTCCGACGTAGAGCACGCGCTCGGGAGCGATGCCCTGCTCCTCGCACCACTGCTTGAGTGCGAGGTCCTTGCGGTCGATGCCGTGCAGGACCGGGATCTGTAGTTTCCGGGCCCGTGCGGCGACGACCGGGTTCTGCTCCGTGGAGAGGATCAGCATCTTGAGCCCGCTCTTTCGCAGGGCGGCGATGCCGAGTCCGTCGCCGCGGTGCACGGAGACGAACTCCTTTCCATCGGCGTCGATCAGCACCCGGTCGTCGGTCTGGGTGCCGTCGAAGTCCAGTACGACCGCGTCGATGTCGTCGGCGGTCGGCAGCGAACCGGGACGGTCCGCGTCGAAGAGGCCGGCCAGCGCGCGGGCGCGGGCCAGGTCGTGCGGGTCGTCGATCTCCAGGACGCGGGCCGGGTCGGTGCGCACCAGCTCGGTCTGGCCGAAGAAGCGGTGCTGGTGCTCGCGGAAGCCGTCGGCGCGCATCGCGTAGGCGGCGCCGGTCTCCAGGAAGTCCTGGGGGCGGTCCTGGCGGCGGGGGCGGAAGGACTTGTCGTGGTTGACGCCGAAGCCGCCGCTGGCGGAGGCCTCGTCGGCGTCACCAATAGTAGGTACCGGCACCGGGGCGTCCACCTCGTCGCGCCAGACGAAGCCGTGGAAGGGCGCCACGGTCAGGGCCGTGTCGGCGCCGTTCTCGACGATCGCGCCGGCCACCCCGTCGATGTCCTCGCGGATGATGAACGGGCTGGTGCACTGCACGAGCAGCACCACGTCGACCGGGGCGCCGTGCAGCGCCTCGTGGGCGTCCATGGCGTGCAGGACGGCGGCCTCGGAGGTGGCGGTGTCACCAGCGATGGCGGCGGGGCGCAGCACCACCTCGGCGCCGGCGGACCGGGCGGCCGCGGCGATCGCCTGGTCGTCCGTGGAGACGACGACGTCGGTCACCAGGCGGGAGGCGCGGCACTCGCGGACGGCGCGGGCGACCAGCGGGACGCCGCCGACCGGCAGGAGGTTCTTCGCGGGCACGCCCTTGGAGCCGCCGCGCGCGGGGATCACGGCGAGTACCCGGGGTACGGCCGTTTCGGGGTGGGACATCGGCTCTGTTCCTTCGGATGCGTGGAGCTGGGCTCCTTGGCGCGGGATCCGGTCGCTCACAGCTCTCCCATTCGTCGGATCACGGGGGCCACCCGCTGGACGCCGTGGCGGTAGGCGCCGCGTGCGGCCCGGCGCACGATCTGGCGGACGGGGCCCGGGGCCTTGTCGGCGGCGGGCGCGCCGGGCAGCGGTACGCCGTCGGGGCCGAGGTGGTGGCGGGCCAGGATGCCGGGCAGGTAACCGGGCGCGGTCTCGGGTGTGTAGTACGGGTTCAGGGGCGGCAGACCGCCGGGCCGGGCGAGCAGCTTGGCGATCCGCTCACGGCCCGCGTCGAACGCGGTCGCGTACGAGCCGTCGGCGGCGACGCCCTGCCGCGAGACCCACTCGGCGTCGGGCACCGGGCGGTGTCCGGCGTCGAGCTGGTCCCAGGAGGCGAGGCAGCCGGAGCCGACGAAGTGGTGGTTGCCGAGCGTCTCGCGGACCCCGAGGTCGGTGAGGACCACGGTGGGGATCCGCCGGTGCAGGGCTTCCAGAGCGGCCGTCGAGCTGACGGTGACCAGGAGGTCCGTGCGGTCGAGTACCTCGCCCATGTGCCCGTACACCAGGCGGAAGTTGGCGGGCACGTCCTTGCCCTGGACCAGCTTCTGGTACGGCAGTTCCTCGATGTGGGTGGTGTGCTCGCCGGGCTTGGAGCGCAGCTTGAGCAGCACCTCCCGCCCGGGGTGCCGACGGGCGTGCTGGATGAGACGGTCGAGCAGGTACGTACGGTCCTTACGGCTCTCCGGGACCGAGGGCTGGGCCGCGAACACCACGGTGTAGGGCTCGTGTTCACCCTCGTAGGGCGCCCCGCCGAGGAACGGCAGCGCGACCTCGGTGACCGAGGAGGAGTCGGCGCCGACCCCGTCGTACACGGCCCGGAAGCGGTCCGCGTCCTGGCGGGAGTTGGCGAGGACCAGGTCCGCGCCGTGCCGCAGCAGCAGGCCGTCGGCGAGCTTCTCGTAGACGACGCCGACATAGCCGGTGACGACGACGGGCCGCTTCTCACGGCCGGCGAAGGCGCTGCGCAGCCCGTGCAGCATCGCCTGCACCCCGCCGCCGACGAGGGAGAGGACGAGGATGTCGTACGACTCCGCGCCCTCGGGGCCGGCTTCCATGGCACGCAGGAACTCGACGGCCGTCACTTCGCGGAGCGAATCCGCGTGGACGCCGACTTCCTGGAGCTGGCGGGCGGTGGGGGTGGCACGGCCGCGCAGGAGGTAACCGTCGAGTCGGACGTCCGAATTGTCGCTTTCGTTGGGAATCAGGCGCTTCGCGGTGAGCGCCCCCCACTTCCACCGAGTATCGGAATCCGCCAGGACGGCCACCCGCAGGGACTTCGTTGCACTTGCTGGCACACCCAAGACGCTAGGAAGCGATTCCGAGGATCTCCCGAACCAGAATCCAACAAAGGGTTAACAACACATCGCCGAATGGCGAATCAGCCCAGGATAAGCCTTGAAAAAGCCCTGATTCATAGCTTCGACACATGTCGTTCACCTGGTGTCAAGGCGGCAGTCAGGACGGATGACGGGCGCCCCTCTAACGTCCCCCACGTGGTCAAGCTCTCCGTCATCGTGCCGTTCTACAACGTGCAGCAATACGCGCCCGACACCCTGAGGAGCCTGCGCGCGAACGCGCGTGAGGACTTCGAATTCATTCTCGTCGACGACTGCTCGACCGACGGGACACCAGAGATTCTCGCGCGTGCCGAGCGCGAGCTGCCCGGCGCGGTCCATGTCAGACACGAACAGAACGGAGGACTGGCCACCGCGCGCAACACCGGCATCGACAAAGCGCGCGGTGAGTACGTGACCTTCCTGGACGGCGACGACTGGCTCGCGCCGGGCTACTACCCGCAGCTGGTGGACGCCGTCGAGGCCCTGGGCTGCGACTTCGTCCGTACCGATCATGTGCAGTGCACCGCCCGGGCCCGCACCGTGCACCGGGTGCCGGTCGGCCGCCGGAACGTGGTGCTCAGCCCGCGGGACGCGATCCTGCCGACCGACCGGACGACCTCCGTCGACTACGCCTACGCCTGGGCGGGTGTCTACCACCGCCGCCTGGTGGACAAGGGGCTCGTGCATTTCACGGACGGGCTGCGCACGGCCGAGGACCGGCCGTGGATCTGGAAGCTGCACCGGGAGGCCGAGTCCTTCGCGGCGGTGAACCTGCTCGGCGTCTTCTATCGGCGTGGCGTAGCCTCGTCACTCACGCAGATCGGGGATGTCCGTCAGCTCGACTTCATTCGCGCGTTCGACCAGGTGATCGAGGAAACCGCGCAGGACGCGGAAGCGAAGGAACTCCTGCCGAAGGCCGTCCGTACCTACTGCGCCATCATTTCCCATCACCTGGGATCCATCGAAAGGTTCGAGCCCGCGGTGGCGAAGAAGCTGAAATCCATGAGTGCCGCCGCACTGCGGCGCATGCCGCAGGACGTGCTGGACGAGGCCCTGGACTCCATGGACCTCCAGCGCGCCACCAAGCTGCGCCGGCTGCGCCGCCGTCCCGCTCCCGCGGGGGCCGCCGCGTGACCACCCAGATCTTCCAGGCGTCCACCCTCTACGGCACGGCCACCCTCGCCGCCGCCCTGGACTCCGGCGTCTTCCGCCCGGCCGACCGGCGCATCCTGCTGGTCTGCAACAACGCGGCGACCCCCGAGACCACCCCGGGCCTGGACGTGGCGCCCGGCTTCGAGCGGCTGCGTGACCGCTTCGACGAGGTGATCTCGTACAACGAGACGATCTTCCCGTTCCACCCCGGCGGCTGGGCCCCGCGCCCCGAGGACCTCCCCCTGTGGGAACGCTTCCTGCGCCACGAGTGGCGGCTCGGCGACGACGACGTGGAACTCGCCGTCGAGTCCATCCAGGTCAACCCCTCGCTCAGCCTCACCCAGATGTTCACCGGCGCCCCGGTCACGGTCTACGCCGACGGCCTGATGAGCTACGGCCCGACCCGCAACAAGATCGACCCGCTGATCGGCACCCGGGTGGACCGGGTCCTCCACCTCGACCTGGTGCCGGGCCTGAAGCCGATGCTGCTCACCGAGTTCGGTGTCCCCGGCGAGGTCGTGCCGACCCCGGCCTTCACCAAGGTGCTGGCCGAACTGGCGCCCAGCGGCGACGAGTTGCCGGCGATCGAGGAACCGGCCCTGCTGCTCGGCCAGTACCTCTCCGCGCTCGGCATCCTCTCCGCCGAGCAGGAGGAGAACCTGCACGTCCGGATGTTGAAGGGCGCCGTCGAACTCGGCCACACCAAGGTCGTGTTCAAGCCGCACCCCTCCGCCCCGGCCCGCTTCGTGCGGACCCTGGAGGAGGAGGCCGAGAAGCTCAAGGTCGACCTCACCGTCCTGGACACCACGGTTCTCGCCGAGGTGCTGTACCAGAAGATGCGCCCCGCGCTGGTCGTCGGCTGCTTCTCCACCGCGCTGCTCACCGCGTCCGCGCTGTACGGCCTGCCGACCGCCCGGATCGGCACCGACACGCTCCTGGACAAGCTCACCCCGTACGAGAACAGCAACCGCGTCCCGGTCACCGTCGTCGACGCGCTGCTGCCCTCACTCACCGACCGCAAGGCCGTCGAGGAGCAGCGCGCGCTGCTGACCGTCGGGGAACTCACCGAACTGCTCCGCGCGGTGGGCTTCGCCATGCAGCCGAAGATCCACCCGCAGCTGCGCGGCGAGACCGAGCGCTATCTCACCAAGCACCTCAACGACACGACCGTCCGCTACTTCAAGCGCAAGCGGCTGACCTCGCTCGCGCTGCCCGGCGGGGTACCGGCCCAGCTGGGCTTCCTGCCGCGCAACGCGACGGTTCGCCGGATGGCCCGCAAGGCGCGCAACCTGCGGCGGGTCGTGCGCCGGTAGCTCCGCTGGAGGCGCCGCGTCGTCATGTCGTCGGTCGGCCGCCGCGCCGTCGTGGCTGGTCGCGCAGTTCCCCGCGCCCCTTTGGGGCGCTGCCGAACCGCTTCTCGAAGGGGCGGGCCCACCACGGGCCCGCCCCTTCGGTGTTACCTGGCCAGGATCTTCTTGATCGTGGCGCGGTTCTCCTCGGTGACCTTCCACAGCTGCTGCTGGCGGTCGTGCACATCGGCGACCGTACGGCTGTGGTTGTCGAGGATGTCGATCGCGCGCTCGGTGAGGATCTCGCCGAGGTCGCGCTCGTGGACCGAGACACCCCACTCGGGCCGCTCGATGTCGTTCAGGAAGTACGCCATCTTCGGGTGCGAGATGAGGGAGATGATGGGCGTGCCGACACCGAACGGGATCATGCCGGCGTGCCCGCGCATGCCGATGACCAGGCGGGTCTTGGCGTACGTCTCACGGATCTCGTCGTTGGAGAAGTCGTACATCGGGATCACCGGCAGCGAGATGCCGTGCTCGCGGCGCAGGTCGAAGGCGATCTTCTCGTCGTCCAGCGAGTGGGCGACGCACTTGACCTCGGTGTGCTCCCCGATCTTGCGGACGGCCTTGGCCATCTCGGCGAGGAAGTGCGCGTAGTCGTGGCCGAAGCGCAGCCCCGCGCGGTCGTAGGCCGCGTTGAGCATGACCGTGTCCTCGCGGTACGCCGGGTCGCTCCAGCCGGTCACCAGCTGGCGCATGACCGTGGTGGGGCAGGGCTGGAAGACGACCTTGTCCTGGAGCTCCGGCGGGAGCATGCCGCGGACCTTGGCGATGGAGCCGTGGTTGCGCAGGCCGAAGAAGGAGGACTTCTCGACCAGCAGCCGCAGGCTCTCGTTGAACCGCCGGGCCCGGTAGGACTGGCCGTCGAAGGCGTTGAAGCCGACCGCGTAGACCATGATCGGGACGTCGATGGCGCGCAGGTGCTCGTCCGGGACGTTCCACTGCCAGGAGCTGTTGCCGTTGGGCATGGTGTCCGGGATGAACAGGCCGCCGCCGCCGATGACCAGACCCCGGCGGGCGTTGACCCGCTCCAGGGCGGCCTGGTCGAAGTAGCGGTGGGCGTGCACCGAGTGCCAGCGCCGGGAGGAGGTGTCCGGGCCGAAGCCGAGCCGGACGGTCTCCGGGAGCAGCTTGTCGCCCGCGTTGCCCTGCCGGTCCATGTAGAAGGCGACGTGCGCCAGCTGGTCCTCGGCGCTGCCCTGCTCCTGGGAGGGGACGGCGGCCGCGCGCTGCGCCCACAGGCGGCTGGAGCGGTGCGTGGGGTCCACGGTGAGGCCGGCGGTGGCGTACTTGAGGGCCTCGGTGTTGTCGCCGTACACCCAGGCGATCTGGGCGAGCCGGGAGAAGGCGGTCGCGGCCCGGTTGGGGGCGGCGGACGCGAGCAGCAGCTGGGTCTTGGCCTCCTCGATGCGGGAGACGCTCATCAGGGCGTGGCCGAGCACCTCGTGCGGCCAGGCCTCGTCCAGCGGGATGCGGACGCTGCTCATGACGTCGACGGCGTCCTGGTAGTCGCCGGACGCGATGTGCGCGGCGGCCACCTTGCGGGCGATCTCGACGTCACCGGTGCGCTTGACGTGCGGGGCGCCGAAGTGGACGACCAGGTCGTGGTGGAGGCCGCCGGAGGAGGCGAAGTAGGCCGCGTGGAACTCGGCGTCGCTCAGCTCGAACTCGCGCCAGCGGTCCTCGGCCTGGGCGTAGCCCGACTCGCCGCCCTGCCACGGCTTGTGCCGCCCGGTGAAGTGCAGGATCTTCGTCTCCTCGGGGACCGGGAGGTCGCCGGAGAGCCGCCGCTTGACGAAGTTGTACTTGGCGTCGAGGCGGACGAAGTCGCCGTCCAGGACGGCGTTCAGGATGCCCTGGTCGTGCTTGTCCAGCTCGTACTCGCCGCTGCGGCCGATCTTGTCGATCTTCGCGCAGAACTCGTCGGACAGGTACTCCTTCTGGATCACCAGAAGACCGGAGTTCAGCTTGTGCTGCCCGTAGAAGAACTGCGGCACGGCCGCGAGGCCCTCGCGCAGCTCCAGGAGCTCGCCGAGACCACCGAGGACGACCATGTCGGTGTCCAGGGTGATGATCGTGTCGTAGTCGCGCAGCCGGAAGATGTCGAGGATGAAGTACGCCTTGCGGACCAGGTAGTTGTCCTGGTCGCCCTTGACGTACGAGTCGTAGTGCGTGTCGTTGACCCGCTGGAGCACGATGCGCGGGTGCAGGGCACGGATCTTCGCGATGGAGGCCGGGCGCAGGTCGTCGTAGAGCACGACGAAGTCCTCGCAGACGCCCGGGTTGGACAGGGCGAGGCTGCGCAGCAGGACCAGGAAGCCGGGGAGGTAGTTCTCGTCCACGTAGGACGCGAAGGCTATCCGGCGCTTCTTGGTGAGGGCGCTCGCGTTGGTGTTCGGTATCGCGGGGGTGAAGGTGGTCGTCATCGCAGGGAGATCCTCATGTCGGTCACGCTCTGGGCCCGCTGCATGACCCAATCCTTCTCGCTGGTGTATTCGTGCACGGAGGTGATGGCCAGCTTCATGGCCTCCTGCACGCGGTAGGCGCCGCTCTCGTAGAAGTCGAACCCGATCAGGTCCAGCGTCGGGCTGACGTCCAGGAAGTCCAGCAGCCACAGCATGTTGAAGCCGGAGGTCGGGATACCCGACCAGGCGTCGGCCCCGATCTGCCCGATGTTGCGCATCGGCCAGCGCAGCGACTCGTCGGCGAGGTACTTCTGGGCGCCGGGCACCACCTTGTTGCGCAGCGAGTGCTTCCAGTCACCGGAGACGCCGCCGAAGATCAGCCGGGTGGTCACCGGCTTCTCCCAGTTGAAGGCGTGCTTGTGGATGCTGACGTGGATGTCGGTGCGCTCACCGGTGTGCTTCGGGTCGATCTTGTACGAGTTGAAGCGCACGACCAGGTCGTAGTCGTCGATCTCCTTGCCCATGCCGCTGGCGCCCACCCGGCCCGAGTTGGCGATGAGGCAGATGGACTTGCCGGCGATCTGGTTGCGGAACTCCCCGAGGGTGATCCACTGCACGCCGTCGAAGGTCGGGTTGCCGACCGGGCCGCGCATCCGGATCCGGCGCTGCTCGGAGTAGAGCGCGACGGCTTCGGTGAGACCGGCGTCACCGCCCTCGGCGAGGCGCAGGTCGAGGTACTGGCTGAGCAGCTCCTGCCGGTCGTTCACCGGCGCCTCGTCCGCGGCCAGGGCGAGCAGGGCGCCCACCAGGCGGGGCTCGGCGGCCTTCCAGTCCCCGAGGGCGTGCAGGGCCAGGCCCTCGGCCCAGGTGGCCGTGGCGGCCTCGCGGACGTGGTCCGCGGCGGCGGGGACCTGGCGCTTGAGGAGGTCCAGGAGTTCGCGTTCGCGCTCGCCCGCGCGGCGCATGCCGGAGATCCGGTTGGCGACGCCGAAGCCGTCGTCCTTGGTGAGTTCGAGGTAGCGCTCGTAGGCCTCGACGGCCTCGCGCTCCTCGCCGAGGCCCTCCAGGATGCGGGCCCGCAGCCGCCAGCCGGCGCGCGAGTTCTTGCGCTGCGCGAGGACGGTGTCGCTGATCACCAGGGCGAGGTTCAGCTCGTCGTTGTAACCGCACTCCAGGGCCTTGTTGGCAACCGCGAGCAGAGCGTCGAGCAGGTCGTTGTTGATCCCGCCGGCGGGGGTCGCGGCGCCCTTGACGGCCCGCTTGAGCAGGGCGGTGGCGCCGCCGGCCGGGGCCGGTGCGGGGGTGGTGGTGCCTTCGGTGGCGACCACCACCAGCAGCTTGCGCAGCTGCTCGGCCAGCTCCGCGCGACGGCGGTCGAGGCTGCCGACCACTTTGCCACTGTGCACAGCGCAGGCGTGCAGGCAGTCGTCCAGCTCCCCTCCGCGTGCAGGTGCCCGCCTGTTCTGGACCCTCGTCATAGCTCTCCTGATTTTGCCAAGCAAAGCTTGTGCAACCGCTGTGTGTGGTGGGGTGACCCGCAATGGGGGGATGGATGGAGAAACTAGAAAGCCAAAACGACTATATGGTTAACGAACTCCAACGGGTAAGAGAATGGTTAGCAGGTTCACCGCACACTTTCTATGATTCCCCCAGGTGACGGTATGGGACGTCCACGTCCCGGGGACTCTGTGAACAGATCGGATGATTAACAGCCCGGGGCCGGGTAGGCGTCTCGGACCATGTCTCTCGCAACCCCCACAACGACGCTCCCGCCTGCGAAGATTGCCGTCGCCCCGGCCCCACCCGGACGATCGCGCACCCGACTTCTGGCCCTCGACGGACTGCGGCTCGTGGCCGCGCTGATGGTCTGCCTCTACCACTACACAGGACGCGGCGGAGTCGTCTCCGCGTCCTGGCACCAGAACCCCGCCCACGTCTTCCCGACCCTGTCCCGGGCGGCCGTCTACGGCTGTCTCGGCGTCGAGTTCTTCTTCGTCATCAGCGGCTTCGTGATCTGCATGAGCAGCTGGGGCCGCTCCCTCGGCGACTTCTTCCGGTCCCGCGTCGCCCGCCTCTACCCCGCCTACTGGGTCGCCCTGGTGCTGATCACCGGCGCGTCCCTGGTCCTGCCGGCCGTCGTGCACGCGGTCCGGCTCGACGAGTTCCTGGTCAACCTGACGATGCTGCAACAGCCGATGGGCGCACCCCGCGTCCTCGGCGTCTGCTGGACGCTCTGGGTGGAGGTGCGCTTCTACGCCCTGTTCGCGCTGCTCGTGGTCCTGCCGGGCGTCACCTATCGCAGGGTGGTGCTGTTCTGCTCGGTGTGGACCCTGGCCGCGGTGCTGAGCACCTCGGCCGGCGGCGCGTGGACCGAGCTGGTCGTCATGCCCGAGTACGCCCCGTACTTCATCGGCGGCCTGGCCCTCTACCTCGTCCACCGCTTCGGCAACCAGGCGCTGCCCTGGGGCATCGTGGCGCTCTCCTGGATCCTCGGACTGCGCATGGCCACCGACGGGCTGTGGCACGCCGGCTCGCCCCGGAACCCGTACGTGGTGATGCTCGTGATCACGCTGGCGTACGCCGCCGTGGCGGCGGTGGCGGCGGGCTGGACGCGGTGGGCGGCCTGGCCCTGGCTGACCACGGCGGGGGCGCTGACGTACCCGTTCTACCTGGTGCACGAGCACCTGGGCTGGTTCGTGATCAGGGTGCTGCACCGGGGCTGGGGGCTGCCGCCGTGGCCCACGCTGGCGGTGACGGTGCTCGCGATGCTCGGGCTCGCCTGGCTGATCCACCGCTATGTGGAGCGGCCTTTCGGGCCCCGGCTGAAGACGGCGCTGAAGGGCGATGCCCCCGTACGGCGACCGGTTTAGCCGACCCGGACTGCGCCGCCGACGACAACTTTCCCGGCACCTTGCCGACAGGCCGCCGCTCGTCGGTAAGGTGCCCTGACGGAAAATGATTTGACTTGGCGGCCTCCTCGCCTTCCTGCACCTTACCGGCCATGCCGAATACCTCCTTTGCCCGGCATTTCAGGACTCGGTGAGCAAGCGGGCCGACTCCGTTCGTGGGCACGCGCTGATCTCGTTTCGCCATTCTTTCCCCGCATTGGTCCGCATTGCGCTCCGCAGGCCGGGCGCGACGAACGAATTCGAGCTGAATTCTCATGCCCGTTTCCGTACCTGGAGGCCATCAGTCCAATTAACGCGAGCGGCCGATAACCGTGCTTGTGAGATCAATTGAGCCCACCTAGCGTGAGTCCGGAACAAGCCCGGCAAGATCGAACCGAACAGAGGAGAGCTCATGAAGTCTCGTTTCCGCCTGTCGGCCGCTGCCGCTGTGGTGTCACTGGCCGCGTTCGGCGCGGTGGGGGTCTCCACCTCGCCCGCGTCAGCCGCGACCGCCACCTGTTTCGGATACACGGGAAACTTCAACGACTACGGCGCGGACTTTGTGGACTGGCAGTACGGGCCGGACGAATGCTTCGGCGTCGCCCCGTCGGGATCCATCTGGCACACCTGGTCGGGCGCGGGCAGCTGGAAGGAAATGCCGGGCAACGGAAAGGCCCTGGCCACCGTCGCCTACTTCGAGTCCTCCGCCGGAAAGGCCGTCAAGGTCGTGACGGCGGCCGGCAACTACTACTGCAACTACGACGACTACGCGACCAATACGTGGGGCGGCTGGTACCAGACGAGCACCGACCACTGCTGAACCGGATGAAGGCGAACCCGTTTCCGGGCGGTCACACAGCCGCCCGGGAACGGGTTTTTTCGTCCGCGCCCGTTTACCACGGCGACCGATTCTCTGTCGTTCTCCTTTATTACCGGACCCGCGGATATTACCGGACCCGCAGATTTCCCCGTTACACGCCGTACCGCGCCTCGACACCCGCGATGATGATCTCCAGGCCCGTTTCGAACCGGCTGTCGTAGTCGGTGAAGATCTCCCGGCCCGCGGCGGCCGACAGAGGGAAGTCGGCCAGCAGGCGGGCTCGCTCCTCCACGTCGTAGCCCTCCCGGCGTTCGCCCGGGAGCGGCTGGACGCCCTGTTCCTCCGTGACGAAGCCGATGGTGTAGGCGTTGACCGTCGTGCCGATCACGGCCGCCTGGGCGAGGGTGAAGCCGGCCTCCGTCATGAGGTGCAGGTACGCCTCCAGCTCAGGGGCGTGATCGATGCCCGTGAAGCGTGAGCCGCTGTAGACCTTGGCGCCGTCGCGGTAGCCGAGCAGGGCCGTGCGCAGCCCGCCGCTCATGGTGCGCAGCACGTTCTGCCACGTGCTGGAGGGGTCGAGTCGCACGTCCGCGACCATCCGGCGGTACATCTCCGTCGCCATCTCGTCGAGCAGCGCCTGCTTGTCCTTGAAGTGCCAGTACAGGGCCGGTGCCTTGACGTCCAGCTCCCTGGCGATGGCCCGCAGGGTCAGTCCGTCCAGGCCGGCCTCGTTCAGCAGGCGCAGGGCCGTGTCGGCGACCCGGCGGCGGTCGAGGGGCGTGCGTCGTTCCGTACTCACGCTTGACAGCTTAACAGCGTTAAGGGCAGCCTTGGCAGCGACGGCACTTAACGGCGTTAAGGAGATGTGCGATGGATGTTCTGATCGTGGGCGCGGGCCCCACCGGACTCACCCTCGGTATCGACCTCGCCCGGCGCGGAGTGGATGCGCTGGTCGTGGAGGCGGGCGAGAAGCTGTTCCCCGGCTCACGCGGCAAGGGGATCCAGCCCCGCACCCAGGAGGTCTTCGACGACCTCGGGGTGCGCGACGCGCTCCGCGCGGCCGGCGGTCCCTATCCGCCCCAGCTGTTCTGGAAGAACGGCGAGCGGCTGGAGACCCAGCCGATCTTCGACGAGGTGACGGCGGACGAGGGCGCGCCGTACACCGATCCGCTGATGGTCGCCCAGTGGCGGACGCAGGAGGTGCTGTACGCGCGGCTGCTGGAGCTGGGCGGCCGGGTCGGGTTCGGGCAGGCGCTGACGGGCCTGGAGCAGGACGCGGAGGGGGTGACCGCCCGCTTCGCCGACGGCAGGACCGCCCGGGCCCGGTATGTGGTGGCGGCGGACGGGGGCCGCTCGGCCGTACGGCGGGCGGTGGGCGTCGCGATGACCGGCGAGTCGGTCGACCCGAACCCCTTCCTGGTGGCCGACCTGCGGGTGCGGGGCCTCGACCGCGACCACTGGCACGTCTTCGTCGGCGCCGACGGCAACGGCGTGGCGCTGTGCCCGCTGGCCGGCACGGACGACTTCCAGCTGGGCGCGAAGCTGCCCGAGGGCACGGCGGCCGACCTGTCCCTGGCGGGCGTACGGCGCCTGGTGTCGGCGTACAGCCACCTGGACGCGGCGGACGTCACCGAGCTGCGCTGGGCCTCCGACTTCCGCCCCCGCGCCGCCCTGGCCGACCGCTTCCGGGTGGGCCGGGTCTTCCTGGCCGGGGACGCGGCCCATGTCCACTCCCCGGCCGGCGGCCAGGGCCTGAACACCAGCGTCCAGGACGCCTACAACCTGGGCTGGAAGCTGGGCGCCGTGCTCGCCGGCGACGCCCCGGACGCGCTCCTCGACACCTACGAGGAGGAGCGCCGTGCGAACGCCGCCGCCATGCTGAACCTCTCGACGGGCGTGCACCGCGGCGAGGTACGGCGCGGCGAGGCGACGGTCCAGCTCGGGATCGGCTACCGGGAGTCCTCGCTGACGGAGGAGACCCGGACGGACCCGGGGCCGGTGCGGGCGGGCGACCGCGCACCGGACGGACGGAACGCGGACGGGGTGCGGATGTTCGACGCCTTCCGGGGACCCCACTGGACCCTGCTGGCCCCGGACCCGGTCCACACCGTCCCGGAGTCGGTGCGCCGGCTGCGGGCCCCGGAGTCGTACGGCTCCGGTGTGTTCCTCGTCCGCCCGGACGGCTACGTGGCGTGGGCCGGCGACACGGCTCGGGGCCTGGCGGAGTACGCCGGGCGTACCGGGCCTGGAGCGCGCGGTAAGCGGTAAGGGATGCGGGCGCCGCCTCAGGTGCCGGCCAGCGTCAGCTTCACCGCGAAGCCCAGGAACAGCGCCCCCGCCGCCGAGGTCGCCGTCGCCGCCAGCCGCTTGCGGCGGCGGAAGGCGGCGGCCAGCTTGGTGCCGCTGAATATCAGCGCGGTCAGGTACAGGAAGCTGGCCAGCTGGGCGAAGGCGCCGAGGACGACGAAGGACAGCGCCGGGTAGGCGTATCCCGGGTCCACGAACTGCACGAAGAAGGCGACGAAGAACAGGATCGCCTTCGGGTTGAAGAGGCTGATCACCAGGGCGCGGCGGTACGGCCGCTCCTGCGGGCCGGCGGCCCCCGGGGCCGCGTCCTCGGTCACCGTCCGCTCCCGGCGCGCCAGCCACATCGACCGGGCCGCCCGCAGCATGCCGATCGCCAGCCAGGTCAGATAGCCGGCGCCCGCGTACTTCACGATCCCGAAGAGCACGGCGTTGGCCTGGAGCAGCGAGGCCACCCCGGCCGCGGACAGCGTCATCAGCACAGTGTCGCCGCACCACACCCCCGCGGCGGCCGTGTACCCCGCCCGTACGCCCTGCCGGGCGGCGACCGAGAGCACGTACAGCGAGTTGGGGCCGGGCAGCAGGACGATCAGGACGAGGCCTGCCAGATAGGTGGGGAGATCGATGACACCGAACATGCGAAGAAGTCTCGCACGCGGGTCCGACACCTCCTCCCCGCAGGTCAGAAGGCGTCCGCCGGGACGTAGGTGCCCCACACCTCCCGCAGCGCGTCGCACACCTCCCCGACCGTCGCCCGGGCCCGCAGGGCCGCCTTCATCGGGGGGAGGACGTTGTCGTCGCCCTCGGCGGCCCGCTTGAGGGCGGCCAGGGCCGCGTCGACGGCCGGCCGGTCCCGTTCGGCGCGCAGCCGCGCCAGCCGTTCCGCCTGCCGGGCCTCGATGGCCGGGTCGACGCGGAGCGGCTCGTACGGCTCCTCCTCGTCGAGCCGGAAGCGGTTGACGCCGACCACCACCCGCTCCCCCGCGTCCGTCTCCCGCGCGATGCGGTAGGCGTTGCGTTCGATCTCGCCCTTCTGGAAACCGGCCTCGATCGCCGCCACCGCGCCGCCCAGTTCCTCGATCCTGCCCATCAGGCCGACGGCCGCGCCCTCCACGTCGTCGGTCATCCGCTCCACCGCGTAGGAACCGGCGAAGGGGTCCACCGTCGCCGTGACGTCGGTCTCGTGGGCCAGGACCTGCTGGGTGCGCAGGGCGAGCCGGGCGCTCTTCTCCGTCGGCAGGGCGATCGCCTCGTCGAAGGAGTTGGTGTGCAGCGACTGGGTGCCGCCGAGGACCGCGGCCAGGGCCTGGACGGTCACCCGGACCAGGTTCACCTCCGGCTGCTGGGCCGTCAGCTGGACGCCCGCCGTCTGGGTGTGGAAGCGGAGCATCAGCGACCTGGGGTTCCGTGCCCCGAACTCCTCCCGCATCACCCGCGCCCAGATCCGGCGCGCCGCACGGAACTTGGCCACCTCCTCCAGGAGCGTCGTACGGGCCACGAAGAAGAAGGACAGGCGGGGTGCGAAGTCGTCGACGTCCAGGCCGGCCGCGAGCGCGGTGCGCACGTACTCGATGCCGTCGGCGAGCGTGAAGGCGATCTCCTGCGCGGGGGAGGCCCCGGCCTCGGCCATGTGGTAGCCGGAGATCGAGATCGTGTTCCACCGCGGGATCTCGGCCCGGCAGTACCGGAAGGTGTCCGCGATCAGTCTCAGGGACGGTCCGGGCGGATAGATGTACGTGCCCCGCGCGATGTACTCCTTGAGGATGTCGTTCTGGATCGTGCCGGTCAGCCGGTCGGCGCGCACCCCCTGCTCCTCGGCCACCAGCTGGTACAGCAGCAACAGCACGGCAGCCGGGGCGTTGATCGTCATCGACGTCGACACCTCGTCCAGCGGGATCCCGCCGAACAGCACCCGCATGTCGTCGATCGAGTCGATCGCCACGCCCACCTTGCCGACCTCGCCGTGCGCCAGGGGGGCGTCGGAGTCATGGCCCATCTGGGTGGGCAGGTCGAAGGCGACGGACAGGCCCGTGGTGCCGTGGGCGATCAGCCGCCGGTAGCGGGCGTTGGACTCGGCCGCCGTGCCGAAGCCGGCGTACTGGCGCATGGTCCAGGGGCGGCCGGTGTACATCGTCGGGTAGACGCCCCTGGTGAAGGGGTACGACCCCGGGTCGCCGAGTTTCTCGGCCGGATCCCAGCCCGCGAGTGCCGACGGGCCGTAGACCGGCTCGACGGGCAGTCCGGACTCCGACTCACGGACCATGGTGGCCGACCTCCGTGGTGCGCAGGTACGCCGGTACGTCTCTCACTTCCCACCATGCCCCGTTGTTCGGCGGCGGTCACGCGGGGAAGCATCCTCGGCATGAAGGTCTCGGGGTACTCAGGGATCGTGGGGCGGCCCGCCGGCACGCTCGCCTCGGCCGCCGTACTCGCGGCACTCACCGCGCTCTGCGGCTGCACGGTGCAGCCGCCGGACGGCACGGACGGCAAGGGGAACTCGCCCGTCCATATCGAGCTCCCGCACAGCCGGACGCCCGGCGGAACAACCGGCCCGACGCCCGGCGGGGCCTCGGGCCGGTCGCCCGGTGCGGCTCCCGCCCCGACGCCGTCCGCCGTCGAGACCGTCCCGCCGCACATCGTCTTCACCCGCGGCGACACCGGTACCGGCGTGCGCGGACTCCAGGCCCGGCTGCGCCAGGTCGCCTGGCTGTTCGACGGGCCGACGGGGACGTACGACGACCTCACCGCCGAGGCCGTCAAAGGCTTCCAGGGCAAGCGCGGGCTGCCGCAGACGGGCGAGACCGACGCCGTGACCTGGCAGCGGCTGCAAAGGATGACGCACACGCCGGGGAAGTGGGAGCTGTACCTGATGGGCGGTCAGCCGGCCGCCGCGCCCGATCCGCGGTGCCTGACCGGGCGGGTGCTGTGCATCAGCAAGACCAGCCGGACGCTGCGCTGGATGGTCGACGGGCGCACGGTCTCGACGATGTCGGTGCGGTTCGGGTCCCAGTACACCCCGACCCGTGAGGGCGTGTTCCACATCTACTGGAAGTCACTCCACCATGTGTCGACGCTCTACCACTCCCCGATGCCGTACGCGATGTTCTTCAGCGGCGGCCAGGCGGTGCACTACTCCTACGACTTCGCGGCCCGGGGTTACGCGGGCGGCTCGCACGGCTGCGTCAACGTCCGGGACGAGGCGGCGATCTCGGCCCTCTTCGCGCAGGTGCGCAACGGCGACAAGGTCGTCGTCTACTGGTGAGTGCCGGAAGGTGTGTGGGGCGCGGGCGGGACCGGGGGAACGTGTCCCGCCCGCGCCAAGCACGAGCCACGGGTACGGGGGGAACCCCGGCTCTGTGCGACGGCCGATGACCAGTCGGCTCACTCTGTACTGCGCCGCCGCCGCCGAAAACGTCACACCCTGCCGGGAAAAAGTTCAGCGGCTTTCAAAACCGCAGGTCACAGCGGTGCGTAAAGGTCAAAGCGCGCTGTATGTGGGGGCGGGCGCGAGGCCGGCCCGGTTCGGGAGCAGGGGTGCGAACGCCGTCGGGGAGGGCGCGACCACACCGTTCTGACGGTGGTGGCCCCGGCCGCCGCCTCCGCTTCGGCCGGGCTGACCGTCGTCGTCACCGCCCTGGCCACTGCCACTGCCGCTGCCGCCCGGGCCGTTGTTCTGTCCGTCCTGGCCGCTGCCGTCGCCCTTGCCGTCGTCGGAGACGCCGTTCTGGCCGGCCGCGCCGGTGCCGACGAGGGCCTTGCAGAACTTGTTCACCCGTGCCGCGCCGCCCGCCAGGCCCTCCAGGACACGTCTGCGGTCGGCGCCCAGGGACTTGCCGTCCTGGATGTCGCGGCAGAACGCCAGCGCACGGCTCCATCCGTTCCCGGAGGTGCCGCGCGAACCGGTGCCCCGCTCCTTCGGCTTGCCGGACGGGTCGGGCGAGGGCGGTACGGGGGCACGGGAGGTGGCACTGGCGGAGGGCGCGCCGGTCTCGCCGCCGAGCAGGGACTCGGTCGAGGGCGAGCCCTGCGGACGTACGGGGGTGCCGGCGGCCGAGACGGAGGCTCCCGGCGCGGGGCGGTTGCCGTCGAACGGCGTCGGCAGCACCCCGGTGCCCGCGGCCACCGCGACCCCGCCGAGCATGCCGGCGGTCAGGGCGGCGGCCAGGGCGAACCGCGCGGGGCGGGCCCAGGCCGGGACCCGGGGCGGCCGCGGACCGGCGCCGATGCGGACGAGACCCGCGTCGGAGTCCCGTCCGAACCTGCCCGGTTGCCGCGCCACGGAGGTCCACTCGTCCCCGGCCGATTCGCGCGCTTTGCGGAAGGCAGCCAGCGCGGCTTCCTCACCGGGGAGTTCGACGGTGGCCGGCGTGGTCCCCGCGGAGAGCGCGCCCAGCGTCCTGGCGAGGCGTTCTGCCTGGTCACGGGCGGAGTCGTCGACGGCTTCCAGCGACTCACCGCGCAGCAGACGTTCCGCCGTCACCCGGTTCAGCCACTTGTCCTGCTCGTCGGCCATCACATGTCCTTCTGCGTCCGCGAACGCGTATGCGTCACAGTGGCGGACGTCACCGCACGATCCTTCGGTTCTCGCTGGGGCGGAAGGGCGTCGAGGACGGCTCCCGCCTGCTCCGGGTCGGCGCCGAGGAGTTCCGCGAGTTTCTTCAGACCCCGGTGGGCGGCCGTGCGGACGGCGCCGGCGCGTTTGCCGAGCGTCTCGGCGGCGGTCTTGGCGTCGAGGCCCATGACGACTCTGAGGACGACCGCCTCGGCCTGGTCCTGGGGCAGCCGGGCGATGAGGGAGAGGGTGGAGTCGGTGGTCAGCGCCTCGATGGCCTCGCCGGCGGTGTCCGAATCGGCGGCCCGGCCGGTCAGTTCCGTCTCGTCGCCGCCGATCGCGGGGCGGCGGCCGCGCATCCGTATGTGGTCGAGGGCGCGGTTGCGGGCGATCCGGGCGGCCCAGCCGCGGAACCGGTCCGCGTCGCCCTCGAACCGGTCGAGGTCGCGGGCTATCTGCAGCCAGGCCTCGGAGGCGACATCCTCTGCGTCCGGATCGCCGACGAGCGTACGGACGTATCCGAGCAGGCGGGGCTGCACCGCGCGGTAGACGATGCGGAAGGCGGTTTCGTCCCCGTCCTGTGCCGCACGTACCGCGGCGGTCAACTCCGCGTCGTCCCCCAGCACCCGTCGTTCCCCAGTAAGTGGTCGGTCGCGGCTACGACGCAGCCGCCGATCGTTGCAGTGATCAAGTATTCGCGCTCGACGCGAAAGGCACGTTACGACCTGAAACCGCTCGCCGTCCACGTCCGTACAATCTGCAACTAACTCGTGACGCCCTGGGGTGTGACAGAAAACGCACTCATGGCGCTGAAGAGAGTACGGGCCGCCGCGCGGTCCGTGCCGCGCGACGGCCGGGGCCTCTCCTGTGGGGGGTGGCGGCCTCGGCCGTTGCTTCGGTGCGACAGCTCGCACCGACTTCGAGGCGCGCAGAGCCAGTTGCCCGGCCGACGGGACCGACGGCGGCGGCATTCCTGCCGAGCCCCGCCGCCCCTGGCCGTCCCGAGGCCGTCCGTCCAGGACTGCCCCGACGGCTACCCCATGGCGTCCCGGCACAGCAGCCGCAGCGAACCGTGGCCGCCGTAACACCGCCGAGCCTCCTCGACGGGGTCCCAGAGCCGGCCGTCGGGGGTGCGGACCCAGTGGTCGCCGCCGGACGACCACCACTCGGCGCCGGTCTGACGGGCGATCACCTCGCCGGCGTAGCACCCGAGGCCGCGCAGCATCTCCCGTACGGCGTCGTACGGCGCGCCCTCCCGGCGTATCTCCTCGATCACCCGGTCGACCCGCCACAGACTCTGTGCCGAGTAGTCGAGCCGGACCCGCGCGCCCTCGCGCATCATGGCCACCGCGTCCGCCGCCCAGCGTGCCGGTTTCGTGGCGGCGTGCGGCCTGGTCTGCTGCTGTGCTGTCACGTAGTGAACTGTCACATAGGCAAAAGCGAGGTCAGCGACGGTTTCGTCACTCCCGTTCGGGGCGTTCCGGCAACCGGTGCAGGACCCCCGCAAGTCCGCCGCAGCTCCGCCGCACGGCACTCACAGGAAACCCTCAGGCGGGCCTTCCCGGCCGGGTTCAGACGCGCCCGCGGGCCCGGCGTGACACCACCGCGCGCAGCACCCGGCGGCCCTCGGTGGAGACGTCCAGCGCGCGGCGCAGCCCGGCCGCGCCGTGGCCGGCGAGCAGTTCGAGGACGGTGACCTGGCGGCGCAGTTCGGCGGCGACCAGCGGGGACATGTCCTCGGTGCCGCCCTCACGGCGGGGGTCGACGGAGGGTGCCGGGTCCTCGGCGGGGTCGAGGAGCCGGTGGATCCGCAGCGAGGCGACGGAACAGGCATCGGCCCACCGCCGTACCTCGTCGGGGGCGCGGTCCGCGGGGGCGGCGTCGAGCATGCGGCGGGCGAGCAGCCCGGCCTCGGCCTCGCCGGTGTCCAGGGCGTCCCGGGCCTGCTCCAGGCCCGCACCCCATCCGGTGTCGTCGGCGAGGCTCGTCCACAGCGGCCGCAGCACCAGGTCGTCACCTCCGAGCAGCGGCACGCATCGGTCCAAACAAGCCAGTCCGCTGGCGGCCAGTCCGCGTTCATCGGCCTGAGCGATCAGCTCCACCAGGCTCATCCCACGCCTCCCACAACGGTATGTACCAAGGCGCCGACCTGTACGGAGCCCGCACTTCCCCTTACTGCGTGCAAGGGCCCGGGAGTGTCACAGCGGTACGACGCCCAGCAGACCGAGCAGCCGGAAGAAAGGGTTTTCGGCCAACGGCGCCGACGGGTCGGGGTCGGCGGTCAGTACGGCGAGGAGCGCGTCGGGGTCCGCGGGGTGCCCGGCCTCGGCGGCCCAGGCGACGGCGCGGCCGGCGGCGTCGAAGGGGTCGAGGAAGTAGTCCTCCAGGGACAGCCCCCGCTCGTCGAGCCCCAGCAGGCGGGCCGCGGCCTGCCGGCCCAGGCAGGTGGTCCAGCCGCCGCTCTCCGGCGCCGCCGCCTCGACGACCACACAGGCGCCGTCCATCACGTAGCCGAACAGCGCGGGCGCACCGGTGCGTGCGGCGAGGGCGTTCATGCTGCCGACGTCGGCATCGGGACGGTCGTACTCCCAGACCCGCCAGCCGTCCGGCGCCAGGGTCCGCACGGTGCCCCCGTCGGGCGGCGATTCGCCCCGGCCGACGACGAAATACCCCCAGTGGCCCATCTCTGTCCCCCCACTCGTCCCGGGCCGAATACACCACAGGGGCCCGGGAGTTCGCCAGACGCGTGCGGCCGTGAATCAGAGTGCTGCCGGGGCGGCGCCCGCCAGCGCCTTCTCGTGCTGCATCCGGGTCAGCCGCACCACGACGAGGATCGCGAGGACGGCGGCGGCGATGTCGAGGGTGTCCGAGACCAGCGTCCCGAGGGCGTCGTCCCGGGCCTGGGCCGCGCCCCCGGTGGCGCCGTTGCCGCTGGTCACGGTGCGGCCGGCGAACAGCGAGGCCAGCCAGAGCGTCCACCAGGCGTTGACCAGCGCGTGCGAACGGGTCGTCCCCCACGGGCTGCTGGCGTCCCAGATGTCGACGGTGATCCGGCGCGGGTACCAGAGGTTCACGACCGGCACGAACCAGCCGCCGATCGCCCAGCCCGGCGACTTGCGGTGCCCGAACGGGTTGAAGACCTGGGCGTTGGCCCGTACCCGCTGGAACCAGCACAGGTACACCACCGCACAGCTGACCAGGGACACGGCCTGGGCGCCGGCGGCGAGGCCGGAGAGCGCGTCGGCACGGTCGGCCCGGCGGAATGCGGCGGCGCCGGTCTCCCCGTCGGCCAGGGCGCTCGTGGCGTCGTACTGGAGCAGGTCCGCGCAGACGGCGAACAGGTCGGCGGCGACGACCGCGCCGAGCAGCACGGCGGCGGCCCAGCCGAGGCCCACGGGTGAGCGCAGCCACAGCCCCGGCGCGCTGCCGAAGACCGGGACGGGCTCGGACGAGGCACCCAGGCAGCGTTGGCACAGGGCGGCGCCGGGCGCGGCGGCGAAGTGGTGACAGCGGGCGCAGATCAAGACGGTTCCCCCGGGGTAGGGCACGGGACCCTCCCCTGGTCCGCGCGCGGAAGCGGAACATACGGCCCGTCACCGCCGTACGTCCACCTCTCGTCGCATGTCAGCCCAGCTTGCCCGCCAGCGTCTTGAAGTCGGTCCAGGACATCGCCGGGGTGCCCGGGTCCCAGAGTTTCTGGATCGTGGCCCGCAGCGGCATCCGGATGCCGGCGGCGACCTGGTCCTGCGTCTGGGAGTTGGCGAGGTCGCACCAGACGGCGAAGGAGCCGCCGAGGATCTGCGGGTCGTACCGCGTGGCCACGGCGCCGGTGCCGCGCAGCACGCGCGGGGTCCACTGCTGGTAGATCCGCTGTCCGGTCGGGTAGACGAAGGTGTTGGGCTCCCCGAGGACGTAGTAGAGGAACTCGTCGTTGTAGTTGAGGACCTTCCGCCCCGCGCTCAGGTACTCCACCGGCTGCCGGGCGCCGATCTCCTTGCCGGTCCAGTAGGCGACCTGGAGGTCCTCGGCGGGCTGCACGGAGGTGCCCCGGAGGAAGCCGTCGTTCCAGACCCGCATGGTCCGGTCGTGGGCGCGGACGGTGTCGGCGCGGTCGTCGAGCCAGCCGGTGGTGAGGTCGGCGACGGTGCCCGAGGCGCCGTAGGCCTCCTGTGCGGCGTCCGCCAGCTGGGGGTAGGAGGCCTGCGGGTCGGCGACGGTGAGCGCCTGGTACTCGTCGCCGCCGAGGTTCCAGTAGGAGCCCGGGAACAGGTCGGCGTACTCGTCGAGCAGGTCGTCGACGATCTTCGCCGAGTCGTCCTGGGAGATGTCGACGGCGCCCTTGGTGGCGACGCCCTGCGCGTTGCGCAGCCGCAGGTCCGGGTGGGCGGCGAGGACGGCGCCGAGGTGACCGGGCGAGTCGATCTCGGGCACCACCTGGATGTGCCGGCTGGCGGCGAGGTCGACGATCTGCTTGACCTGAGCCTTGGTCAGGTGGTCCTGGGAGACGATCTCGGGGTGGGTGTCGGACTCGATCCGGAACCCCTGGTCGTCAGAGAAGTGCAGCCCGAACTCGTTGAACTTCAGGTCGCCCAGTTCCTTTATCCGGCTTTCGATCCAGCCCGCCGTGAACGGCTTGCGCGCGATGTCCAGCATGAACCCGCGCTGCGGCTTGGCCGGCTGGTCCTTGACGACCCCCTCCGGGGCGCTGCCGCTGCCCCGCACCTCCTGCTTGAGCGTCCGGGTGCCGTAGAAGACACCCGCGTCACCGGGCCCGCTGATCCGCACCGACCCGCCGCGCACGGTCATCGTGTACGACTCCGGGTCGCCCGTCCCGCCGAGGTCGAGCCGCAGGTCGCCCGCCTTGACGTCCTCGTTCGCCGCCTTCTGGCCGGCGTACGACAGCCCCAGCTCACCCGCCGTCAGCCGCCCCTCGTCGGCCAGCGCCGCGTCGCTCACCACGACCCGCCCGCCCTTCTGGGGGCGCCAGCCGGGCCCATGGGCGGCGGTGTGGGAGCGCACGGCGGGGATGGTGCGCGGTGCCTGGGAGAGGGGGTAGCTGCGGGTCGGCGTGGGGGTGGGGCTCGCGGCCCGATCGGCGGACGAGGCCGCCGTACTGCCGCCGGACGACTGCCGGGCGGCCGATCCGGCCGGGGTGCCGCCGCTGTCGCCCGAGGTGGCGGCCCATACGCCGATGCCGGTGCCGAGCGCGACGGTTCCGACGAAGGCCGCGGCGATCACCGCCCGCCTCCGCGCGACCTGCCGTACCGAAGGCCTGCGCTTGTGCTGGCTCACCGGTCCAACCTACGACGCATCCACCGCACAGGCGTCATCCGACCGCTCCGAAACTCTCCCCTTCGGGTGAAATTGAGGCAACCAACCGACACACCGTGAACGTCCTCGATAACGTCAACGACACATCTCTTCTCACAGCATCCCCTGCCACACCGCATGTGACGCGAGGACCCACGCTGCCCGCCCACCGTCTGCCCCACCTCCCCACCCCGCTGGACGCCTTCAACACCGCGCCCGACGACGAGGTCGGTGCCCTCCTCCTGCACTGCCTGCGCAGCCTGCGCTGGTCCCGCCGGCTCGCCGACCACCGCCCCTACCCGGACGTGGAGTCCCTGCTGGCGGCGGCGGACGAGGCGGCCTACGACCTGTCCCGGACGGACCTCGCCGAGGCCCTGGCGGGCGAGTCGCTCCCCGAGCTGCCCGAGGACACGTACTCGGCGGCCTACACGGCCTTGAGCGCGGCGAACGCGGCGTACGAAGCCCGGTTCGGGCACGTGTTCGTCATCTATCTGGGCGACACCGACCCCGAGGAATCCCTGGACCGAGTCCTCGAAGGCATCCGATCACGTTTGACAAACGATCCGGAGGAGGAACGAGTCGTAGCGGCCGAGGAGCTCCGGCGCCTGGCAAGGGAACGGCTGGCGGCCTACCTGAGGGGCGCGGGGCTGCATACATCAGCGGCTCCGCCGCGGGGCGCGACCGGCCGAAGACAACCGGCACCCGGCATGTGACCGCACCCCCACCCCGGATGGCGCCCGGCTAACCCATACGCGTGCCACTTTGATCACACCGGTAGGCCCGGCGTAAGCCCAGCGGTAGCGCATCGCTACGATGCTGGGGGCCGGTGGACCGTACCCGGCCGGGCCCGACCGACACCAAGCCGGCGCGGCCCCAATCCCCGCTCCCGGAGGGACTTCCGTGCCGGCTGGAACGCTGTACCGCGGCCGGGAAGGAATGTGGTCCTGGGTGGCTCACCGAGTCACCGGCGTCCTCATTTTCTTCTTCCTGTTCGTTCACGTGCTGGACACCGCTCTCGTCCGCGTCTCCCCCGAGGACTACGACAAGGTCGTAGCCACGTACAAGACGCCGATCGTCGCACTGCTGGAGTACGGCCTCGTGGCCGCCATCCTCTTCCACGCGCTCAACGGCCTCCGCGTCATCGCCGTCGACTTCTGGTCGAAGGGCCCGCGCTACCAGAAGCAGATGCTCTGGACGGTCGTCGGTGTCTGGGTCGTCCTGATGGCCGGGGCCATTTACCCCGTTCTCGGCCACGCCGCTCGTGTCCTGTTCGGGAGCTGACGCAGATGTCGACCACTGAAACCACCGCAGCCGGCGTCGGCCCCGTCGAGGGCACCCCCCTCTTCAACGTCGACAACCCGGCCCCCCTGATCGAGGCCCCGCGCAAACGCACCAAGAAGTCCCCGAAGTCCACCCGGGGCAACTTCGAGATGGCCGCCTGGCTCTTCATGCGCCTGTCCGGCGTCGTGCTGGTCGTCCTGGTCCTCGGCCACCTGCTGATCCAGCTGGTGCTCGACGGCGGCGTGTCGAAGATCGGCTTCGCGTTCGTGGCCGGCCGCTGGGCATCGCCGTTCTGGCAGGTCTGGGACCTGCTGATGCTCTGGCTCGCGATGCTGCACGGCGCGAACGGCCTGCGCACGATCATCAACGACTACGCGGAGCGCGCGAACACCCGGCTGTGGCTGAAGGGCCTGCTCTACACGGCCACGGTGTTCACCATCCTGCTGGGCTCGCTGGTGATCTTCACCTTCGACCCGAACATCCGCTAGGCACGGGGCTGCGAGAATCATGAAGATCCACAAGTACGACACCGTCATCGTCGGCGCCGGCGGCGCGGGCATGCGCGCGGCCATCGAGTCGACGAAGCGCAGCCGCACCGCGGTCCTGACCAAGCTCTACCCCACCCGCTCCCACACGGGCGCCGCGCAGGGCGGCATGGCCGCCGCGCTGGCCAACGTGGAGGAGGACAACTGGGAGTGGCACACCTTCGACACGATCAAGGGCGGTGACTACCTGGTCGACCAGGACGCCGCCGAGATCCTGGCGAAGGAGGCCATCGACGCCGTCCTCGACCTGGAGAAGATGGGCCTGCCGTTCAACCGGACGCCCAACGGGACGATCGACCAGCGCCGGTTCGGCGGGCACTCCCGCAACCACGGCGAGGCGCCGGTCCGCCGGTCCTGCTACGCGGCCGACCGCACCGGCCACATGATCCTCCAGACGCTGTACCAGAACTGCGTCAAGGAGGGCGTGGAGTTCTTCAACGAGTTCTACGTCCTCGACCAGCTGATGACCGAGGTCGACGGCGAGAAGCGCTCGGCCGGTGTCGTGGCCTACGAGCTGGCGACCGGCGAGATCCACGTCTTCCAGGCGAAGGCCGTCATCTACGCGTCCGGCGGCACCGGCAAGTTCTTCCGGGTCACGTCCAACGCGCACACGCTCACCGGTGACGGCCAGGCGGCCGTCTACCGTCGCGGGCTGCCGCTGGAGGACATGGAGTTCTTCCAGTTCCACCCGACCGGCATCTGGCGCATGGGCATCCTGCTGACGGAGGGCGCCCGTGGTGAGGGCGGCATCCTCCGCAACAAGGACGGCGAGCGCTTCATGGAGAAGTACGCGCCGGTCATGAAGGACCTCGCGTCCCGTGACGTCGTCTCCCGGTCCATCTACACGGAGATCCGGGAGGGCCGCGGCTGCGGTCCCGAGGGCGACCACGTCTACCTCGACCTCACCCACCTCCCGCCGGAGCAGCTGGACGCCAAGCTCCCGGACATCACCGAGTTCGCGCGCACCTACCTCGGTATCGAGCCGTACACGGACCCGATCCCGATCCAGCCCACCGCGCACTACGCGATGGGCGGCATCCCGACGAACGTCCAGGGTGAGGTCCTGAGCGACAACACGACGGTCGTGCCGGGCCTGTACGCGGCCGGCGAGGTCGCCTGTGTGTCGGTGCACGGCGCCAACCGGCTGGGCACGAACTCCCTGCTGGACATCAACGTGTTCGGCCGCCGGGCGGGCATCGCCGCCGCGGAGTACAGCCACACCGCGGACTACGTGGACCTGCCGGAGAACCCGGCCGAGTTCGTCGTCTCGCAGATCGAGCAGCTGCGCACCTCGACGGGCAACGAGCGGGTCGCCACGCTCCGCCGGGAGCTGCAGGACACGATGGACGCCAACGTCATGGTGTTCCGTACCGAGCAGACGATCAAGACGGCCGTGGAGAAGATCGCGGAGCTCCGCGAGCGCTACCGGAACGTCTCGATCCAGGACAAGGGCAAGCGGTTCAACACCGACCTGCTGGAGGCCATCGAGCTCGGCAACCTGCTGGACCTGGCCGAGGTCATGGCGGTCTCCGCCCTGGCCCGCAAGGAGTCGCGCGGCGGTCACTACCGCGAGGACTACCCCAACCGCGACGACGTCAACTTCATGCGCCACACCATGGCGTACCGCGAGGTGGGCGACGACGGCGCCGAGTCCATCCGTCTCGATTACAAGCCGGTCGTCCAGACCCGCTACCAGCCGATGGAGCGTAAGTACTGATGGCAACCCCTGTTCTGGACAAGGCGGACGCGGCCGGCCAGCCCGAGCCCGGCTTCGCCGACTCCCCGTACATCACGGTCACCTTCCGGATCCGCCGCTTCAACCCGGAGGTCTCGGCGGACGCCGTCTGGGAAGACTTCCAGCTGGAGATCGACCCGAAGGAGCGCGTCCTCGACGGCCTCCACAAGATCAAGTGGGACGTCGACGGCACGCTGACCTTCCGCCGCTCCTGCGCGCACGGCATCTGCGGCTCGGACGCGATGCGGATCAACGGCAAGAACCGCCTCGCCTGCAAGACGCTGATCAAGGACATCAACCCCGAGAAGCCGATCACGGTCGAGCCCATCAAGGGCCTGACGGTCCTGAAGGACCTGGTCGTCGACATGGAGCCGTTCTTCCAGGCGTACCGGGACGTGATGCCGTTCCTCATCACGAACGACACCAACGAGCCGACGCGCGAGCGTCTGCAGTCCGCCGCGGACCGCGAGCGCTTCGACGACACCACGAAGTGCATCCTGTGCGCCGCGTGCACGTCGTCCTGCCCGGTCTTCTGGAACGACGGCCAGTACTTCGGCCCGGCGGCGATCGTCAACGCGCACCGCTTCATCTTCGACTCGCGTGACGAGGCGGGCGAGCAGCGCCTGGAGATCCTGAACGACCGCGACGGCGTCTGGCGCTGCCGCACGACCTTCAACTGCACGGACGCCTGCCCGCGCGGCATCGAGGTCACCAAGGCGATCCAGGAAGTCAAGCGCGCCCTGATCACGCGCCGCTTCTGATCCCGGCTCCGCCAGGACCACAAGGGCCCCGCTCCTCGGAAGGAGCGGGGCCCTTCCGCGTGTCTGCGGCCGGTGCGGGTGCGCGGTTCTAACCTGACGGTATGTCAGATGACGAGTCGTACGAACTGCTCGGGTTCGACAACGTGCTGTTCCCCGTCGGGGACCTCGCGGATGCCGTCGGCTTCTACGAGCGCGCCGGGTTCACGGTCGGGTTCCGGTTCGACGAGGGCGGCATCGCCCTGCTGAAGGTCGGGGGCGAGACGCCCGGGATCCTGCTGCGGGCCGAGGCGGGGCTGGGGCGGCGGACGCCGGTGTGGGCCGCCCCGCGGCTGTGGCTGGAGGTGCCGGACGCGCGGGCCGCGGCGGGGCGGCTGGCCGAGGCCGGGATCGCCGTGCTCGACGCGCCGTTCTCCGTCGCCACCGGATGGACCGTCGAGATCGCCGACCCCTGGGGGAACGTCCTCGGGTTCACCGACTACAGCAAGCGGCCGGAGCTGGCACGGCGGGCGTGAACGGGGTCACTCCACCTTTGAGTTGAACACGTTCAAAAGCAGGGCTACAGTCATCCCTGTCAGCGTTTTGAACGCGTTCAAGAAGGGGTGGGGCATGGACCGCACGGTCATCGCCTACGTCATCTACCTGCTCGTCAGCATCGGACTGACCATCTGGGTGGCCCGCACGCTCAGCCGCAACGGGCGGATCTTCCTCTCCGACGTACTGCACGGGAACGAGCAGCTCGCCGACGCCGTCAACCACCTTCTGGTCGTCGGCTTCTACCTCGTCAACCTCGGCTTCGTCGCGCTATACCTGCACACCAGCGACACCGTCGACGACACCCGGGACATCTTCGAGACCCTGTCGGCCAAGCTCGGCGTCGTGCTGCTGGTGCTCGGCGTGATGCACCTCGGCAACGTGTACGTCCTCAACCGGATACGGCGGCGCGGGGTCATGGAGAAGGAACAGCTCCCGCCCGTCCCGCCGCAGGGCTGGACCGCGCCGGCGGCCGGGGCGTGAGCACCGTGCCGGCCACCGACGACCGGGGCGCCACGCGCGTCCCGGTCCGCGGGCTCACCGTTCTCTACGACGCCGAGTGCACCCTCTGCACCCACCTGCGCGACTGGCTCGCGCGGCAGCCGCAGCTGGTACCGCTCACCCTGGTCCCGGCGGCGTCGGCCGAGGCCCGCGCCCGCTTCCCCGGGCTCGACCACTCCGCCACCCTCGACGAGGTCACCGTCGTCGGCGACTCCGGGCAGGTCTACCGGGACACGGCCGCCTGGATCGTCGTCCTGTGGGCGCTCCGAGAGCACCGGCCGCTGGCACACAGGCTGAGCACCCCGGCCGGAGCCCGGCTGGCCCGGGGCGCGGTACTCGCCGCCGCCCGGTGGCGGGGCGCCCAGTGGGGCGGGAAGGTCTACCGGCGCGAGGACGGGTGGGTCTACGACCCCGGGCTCGGATGGGTCTACGACCCTCCGGGCTGTGCCGGCGGCGTCTGCGCCACTCGTTAGGCTCTGTCCGTGTCCGCGAAGAACGACGGTCCTGTCGAGGCCGATACGCCGAGCAAGTCCGAGCAGACCCGCGCGCTGATCCTGGAGACGGCGATGCGGCTGTTCCGGGAGCGCGGCTACGAGAAGACCACCATGCGGGCCATCGCCACGGAGGCCGGGGTCTCCGTGGGCAACGCGTACTACTACTTCGCCGGCAAGGAACACCTGATCCAGGGCTTCTACGACCAGCTCGCCGCCGAGCACCGGGTGGCGGTCCGCGAGGTCCTGGACAAGGAGACCGACCTGGAGGCGCGGCTCGCCGGAGTCCTCAAGGTGTGGCTGGACATCGCCCTGCCGTACCACGAGTTCGCGGTCCACTTCTTCAAGAACGCCGCCGACCCCGACAGCCCGCTCAGCCCGTTCTCCCCGGAGAGCGAGCACGCGCGCGTGGAGGCGATCAGCGTGCACCGGGAGGTGCTGGCCGGGGCGAAGACCAAGGTCGCGCCGGAACTGCGGGACGTCCTGCCCGAGTTGATGTGGCTCTCACAGATGGGCCTGGTCCTGTACTGGATCTTCGACCGCACCGAGGGGCGCGAGCGGAGCTATCGGCTGGCCGAGCGGGGGGCCCGGCTGACCGCGCGCGGCGTCTCGCTCGCGCGGTTCCGGGTGCTCCGGCCGCTCGTGCTGGAGGTCCACGAACTGTTCACGGACTTCCTGCCGGGGATGACGCGGGTGCTGCCGGATCCGGCGGGCAAGGCGGCGAAGGGTAAGTGATCACTTTCGGGTGAAGGGGGTCGAAGGGGACAGCGGGGGGCTTGGCTGCCTACGATGATTTCCTCGACACCAGCCCACGGGAGGCACGCGATGTCCGCCGCAGCCATCGAGCACCCCTTCGACGACGAGCCGTTCTCACTCACGGCCATCGCCGACGAGATCATGGAGCGGCATCCGGGCTACCGCGTCGAGATCATCGGAGGCCACCTCCTCGTGACCCCAGCACCGGACGCCCCACACGCCCGTGCCCTGACCAAGCTCATGGTCCCTTTTATCGCCGCGGGGCTGGCCGACGGCGAAACCGACGTCTTGCAAGGCGTCGGCCTCTGGCTGCCCGCGGGAGCCGAGGACTACGCCATCCCCGACCTGTCGATCGTGGACGCCGACATCGACGACTACCTCGTCGAGAACAATGCCTACGACCCGGTCTGCTTCCGTCTCGTGCTGGAGGTCACCTCCAGCAACTGGAAAGACGACCTGAAGACCAAGGCCCTCGCCTACGCCCAGGCCAAGGTCCCGGTCTACGTCATCGTCGACCGCAAGCACCAGCGTCTCCACGTGCTCACCGATCCCACCGGGGAGAAGTACGAGCACCACCGCCCGTACTCTCCCGGCGAGACCGTCGCGTTGCCCGAATCGATCGGCGCCAAGGTCACCCTCGACGTGGATCAGATCCTCAAGGCCGCGCAGAAGAAAGCTAATTGACCGCGTCCACCTCGTCCCCGGTCAGTTCCACGTCGTACACCAGCGCCCCCTCCGTCACCACCACGTGCCGGGCGCGTGAGCCGTACGCCGAAGACGTCACCGCCAGCAGGTAGGAACCCGGCGCCGGTACCGACACGATGTAGGAGCCGTCCGCCAGCGACGTCACCCGGTCCAGCTGGCGCCCGCCCTTGGACATCAGGGTCACCGACGCGTCCTCCACCGGGTCGCCGTCCGCCGTGCGGACGAAGCCGTGGATCGCCGTGGCCGGGCCGGTCGGCTCGGCGGGCTCCGGGGCGGCCTCCTCCGCCGGCTCCACCGCGAGGTGCGGCAGCCGCTTCTCCAGCCAGTCCGGCAGCCACCAGTTGGAGTTGCCGAACAGGTGCATCGCCGCCGGGACCAGCGCCGTACGGAGAATGAACGCGTCGAGCGCCACCGCCGCCGCCAGGCCGACGCCCGCCATCGCCGCGCCCGAGTCGCCGCTCAGGACGAAGGCCAGGAAGACGCAGACCATGATCAGGGCCGCCGAATTGATGACCCGGCTGGTCTCCGCGAGGCCGACCCGGACCGCCCGCGCGTTGTCCCTCGTGTGCACCCACTCCTCGTGCATCCGGCTCACAAGGAACACCTGGTAGTCCATCGAGAGGCCGAAGAGGAGGGACAGCATGATGACCGGGAGGAACGCGTTGATCGGGCCCTCCTTGCCGAGGCCCAGCAGGTCCAGGCCCCAGCCCCACTGGAAGACCGCGACCAGGACGCCGAAGGAGGCGGCCGCCGCGATCAGGTTCATCACCGCCGCCGTCAGCGGGACCACCAGGGAGCGGAAGGCGACCAGCAGGAGCAGGAAGCCCAGGCCGATGATCGTGGCGATGAAGAGCGGCAGCCGGTCGCCGGTGACCGAGGCGAAGTCCTTGGAGACCGCCGTCACCCCGCCCACGTGCGCCTCCGCGCCCGCCTTCGGGATCACCTGGTCCCTGAGCGTGTCGATCAGGTCGTCGGTCTCCTTGGACTGGGGTGAGGTGGTCGGGATCACCTGGATGACGGTGACACCCTGCGCGGGCGGCAGCGCGGCGGCCCGGGCGACTCCGGGGGTCGTCTCGATGCCCTGGACCAGCTTCGCCGTGTCACCGCCCGCGCTGACCACCTGGAGCGGTCCGTTGAAGCCGGGGCCGAAGCCCTCGGCGAGGAGGTCGTAGGCCTTCCTGGTGGTCGTCGACGCGTCGTCGTTGCCCTGGTCGGTGGCGCCGAGGCGCAGGGAGAGGACCGGGATGGCGAGGACCGCCATGACGACCACCGCGAGCACGGCGATGCGCCTCGGGCGCTTCTGGACGTTCACCGACCAGCGGGCCGCCAGGCCGCTCGTGCTCTCCGGTTCGGGGCCCTCGGCGGCCAGCCGGCGGCGCTGGCGTCGGCTGAGGACGCGCGGGCCGAGGAAGCCGAGCAGGGCGGGCAGGAGGGTGATGGCGGCCAGGACGCTGAGCACCACCGTCAAGGAGGTGCCGATGACCACGCCGTCCAGGAAGCGGAGCCGGGTGACCAGCATGCCGGCCAGCGCGATGCAGACCGTGCCGCCCGCGAACAGCACCGCACGGCCCGAGGTGTTGAGTGCGGTCACCGCCGACTCCTCGGGGTCCATGCCGCGCAGGATGCCCCGGCGGTGCCGGGTGACGATGAACAGGGCGTAGTCGATGCCGACGCCGAGGCCGATCAGGGAGGCGAGCAGCGGGGCGATGTCCGGGATGTTCGTGGTGTGGCTGAGGAGCTGGGTGGAGAACAGGCCCATGCCGACGCCGAAGACCGCGATCGCGATGGGAAGGGTCATGGCGAAGAAGGAGCCGAAGGCGAGGAAGAGGACGACCGCCGCCGCGACGATGCCGACCATCTCGGAGAGGCCCTGCGGGGGCTCCTGGACGCGCTGGATGGCCTGGCCGCCCAACTCGACCTGGAGTCCGCCGCGTTCGGCGTCCTGGGCGGTGTCGACGACCTTCTGGACGACGTCCTTGGGGATCTCGTTCGCCCGCTGGACGAAGGTCACCTGGGCGTAGGCGATCTTGCCGTCCTTGCTGATCTGCGCGGCGCCCTGGGCGCCGTCGTAGGGGCTGGTGACCGCGCCGACGCCCGTCGTCTTCGCGATCGTGTCCAGGGCCGGCTGGATGCGGCTCTGGACCGCCGGGTCCTTCACCGAGCCGTCGGTGACCTTCCAGACCACGGTGTCCGTGTCGCCCGAGGTGTTCGGGAAGGCCTTCTGCATCAGGTCGTACGCGCTCTTGGAGTCCGTGTCGGGGAGGGAGAAGACGTTCGCGTAGTCCGTTCCTGCCTGCGAGGCCGAGAAGCCCACGCCGAACAGCGCCCCCACCCACAGCAACAGGACCACCAGCCGGTGCCGATAGCACCACCGTGCCAATGCCGTCACGCTCAACAGCTCCTTGAATCAAGTAGGTTCGGTCGGTCGGTCCCCCAGGTCCTGGGCAACAGGATTGGCGGCGGGACGGGCGCCGGGACACGCGGCGCGCATGACTCTCAAGGAACTCCAAAGCTGTGAGCCCCCCGGCTGTCGGTGGTCGCGCCGATACTGGGGGCATGACGGCTCCAGGCAGCACCGTGCTGATCGTGGAGGACGAGCCGAGCATCGCGGACGTCCTCGCCATCGCCCTGCGCTACCACCGGTTCGAGGTGATGACGGCCGGCACGGTCCGGGACGCCCTCACGCTGGCCGAGCGCACCCGCCCCGACGCCGCCCTGCTGGACGTGATGCTGCCGGACGGCGACGGCCGGGCCCTGGCCCGCGAACTGCGCGCCCGGCAGCCGGACCTGACCCTGGTCTTCCTGACCGCACGGGACGCGCCGGCGGAGATAGTCGGCGCGCTCGGCTACGGCGACGACTACATCACCAAGCCGTTCAACATCGACGAGGTCGTCGCCCGCATCGGCGCCGTACTGCGCCGCACCCGCCCGGCCGACGTCATCCAGCAGCACCCGCCGCTGCGCTACGGCGACCTGGAGCTGGACGAGACGACGTACTCGGTGCACCGGGCCGGCCGCACGGTCGAGCTGACCCCGACCGAGTACGCGCTGCTGCGCTTCCTGGTGCGCAACGGTGGCCGGATCGTCCCCAAGGAGCAACTGCTCAGGCACGTCTGGCAGTACGAGCACGCGCCGTCCGAGTCGACCGTCGTGGAGACCTACATCAGCTATCTGCGGCGCAAGCTGGACACCCTGGGCGCGCCGGTGATCACCACCCGGCGGGGTGTCGGATACGGCCTGGCATGAACGTCGGGAAGCGACGCCGGCACCGGCACGGCATGCACTCGCTGCGCGGCAAGCTGACCCTGGCCAACGTCGGCCTCCTCGCGGTCGGCATCGTGGCGGCGACCACCATCAGCATCATGGGCATGCGGCTGTACCTCCTCGACCAGGTCGACTCCTCGCTGCTCAAGATGCGTACCTCGCTGGGGAGTTCGGGGCTCACCCTGCGGCAGGTCGACTCCCTGGGCACGCTCGGCGTCATCCGCGACCGGATGGTGCCGACGGAGTCCGACCCGGCACCGGGCTCGATCTTCGCCGTGGTCGACGCCGGGGGCAGCGCCGTCGAGGTCTTCGACATGGCGCCGACCGAGGCCCAGCGCGGACTGGCGGCCGCCGTGCACGACCCGCGCGCCCTCGCCGCCGCCCCCGACCCGGGCGACGTCACCGTGCACGGCGCGAAATACCGGGTGACGGCGACCCGGCTCGCCGACGGCCCCTACATCCTGCTGGCCTCCTCGACCGAGCTGCTGCACGAGGGCATAGCCAAGGCGCTCCGGCTGGACTTCGCCGTCGGCGCGCTGCTGCTGGCGCTGCTGGCCTGCTGGACCATGTTCAGCGTGCGCCGCCGGATGCTGCCGCTGGAGGACATGGTGGAGACGTCGTCGGCGATCGCCGAGGGCGACCTGACCCGGCGGGTGCCGTCGAGCCAGCATCCGACCGAGGAGGTCGAGCAACTGCGGCTGGCCCTCAACTCCATGCTGCACCAGGTGGAGACGGCGTACCGGACGCGCGAGCGCAGCGCCGCCCAGCTGCGCCGGTTCGTCGCGGACGCGTCGCACGAGCTGCGGACGCCGCTCTCCGCCATCCGCGGCTATCTCCAGCTGTACGAGAAGGGGATGCTGAGCGAGCCCGGGGAACGGCGGCGGGCCTGGGACCGGATGCACGGCGAGGTGGACCGGATGGGCCGGCTCGTCGACGAACTGCTGCTGCTGGCACGGCTCGACCAGCGGCCCGAGATCCGGTTCCGGAACGTCGACGTGAGCCGGCTGGTGCGGGACGCGGCGGAGGATCTGCGGGCCCAGCAGCCGGGGCGGCGGGTGGCGGTGAGCGCCGAGGGGGCGGTGCTGGTGCGGGCCGACGAGTCGGGGCTGCGGCAGGTGCTGGGGAACCTGGTGGCCAACGTCCGTACCCACACGCCGGTCGGGGCGGCGGTGCGGCTGGGGGTGGAGCGGTCGGACGGGGCGGTGCGGGTGTGTGTCGCCGACGAGGGGCCGGGACTGACGGAGGAGGACGCCGCGCGGATCTTCGACCGGTTCTTCCGGGTGGGGAGCGCGGAGGGGAGCGGGCTGGGGATGGCGATCGTGCAGGGGGTGGTGGACGCGCACGGTGGTGAGGTTTGTGTGCGGACGGCGCCTGGGGAGGGGCTGGCGGTGACTGTTACGTTGCGTTGTGGCTGAGTTTCGGGTGCGGGTGGATCGTGGCTGGTCGCGCAGTTCCTCCCCCAGCCTTCGGCTGGGGGTACCCCCAGCGCCCCTAAAGGGGCGCTGTGATCAGCGCCCACACAGTCTTGCCGTGGGCTCCTCTGCTCCAGACCCCCCACGCCGCCGCGAGCGTCTCCACCAGGTGCAGGCCCCGGCCCGTCTCGTCGTCCTCCCGGACGATCCGGAGCCGGGGCTCCACCCGGCCCTCGTCGGAGACCTCGATCAGGCACGAGCCGTCCGCCAGCGCCGTCACCGCCACCTCGAACTCCCGCTCCAGCAGCGGGCCGTGGCGTACGACGTTGGTGGCCAGCTCGGACACCAGAAGCATGGCGTCACCGACCGCCGGGTCGCCCGGGCCGTGGCCCCAGTCGGCCAGATGGTCCCGGACCCGGTGCCGGGCCAGGCCCACGGACGCCGGATGCCGGGGCAGCCGGAAGGAGTTGCGTCTCAGCACGTCTGCTCCTCACCCCACGCACACCTCAGTCACATGGTGGCGCGTCGGGTGTCCGCCCCCGTCAGATCCAGTCCAGACTCCACAGGCGGAACAGGCCCGTGCTGTCCGTGAGGTACTGGGTGCCGCCGACGTCCTCGCTGCTGACGACGTAGTCCGTGCGCTGCCAGAGCGGGATCAGCGGCACGTCGTTCGCCACGTCCGTCTGGATGTTGCGGAAGTCCGAGTCGACGCGGGCACGGTCGGCGAACTTCTGGCTGTCCTGGATGAGACCGTCGACGGCCTTGTTGCTGTAGCCCGTGCTCATCACGGAGTCGCTGCCGACCAGGGAGGCGCCGAAGGTGTCCGGGTCGGGATAGTCGGCGACCCAGCCGACCGCCCAGGCGTCCATCTTGCCCGTGGCCCACGACTTCTGGAAGTCGGTCCACTCGTATCCCTTGACGTCGACCTTGAACAGGCCGCCCGCCTCCAGCTGCTTCTTCAGCGCGGCGGCCTCCTCGGCTCCCGCGCCGTGGCCGATGCCGTAGCCGAAGGTGAACTCGACCGGGGTGCTGACGCCGGCCTGCTCCAGCAGCGCCTTCGCCTTGTCGACGCTCTGCGACGGGTACTGGTCGAAGAAGGACGTGGTGTGGCCGGTGAGGCCGGTCGGGATCAGCGAGTACAGCGGCTCCACCGTCCCGTCGTACACGGTGGCGGCCAGCTTCTCGCGATCGACCAGCCAGGCCAGCGCACGGCGGACGAGGACGTCGTGCAGGGCGGAGTTCTTACGGGTGTTGAAGTACAGGTTGCGGGTCTCGGCGCTGTCGGACTCCGTGACCCGCTGGTCGGGGTCGCTCGGCGAGAGCTTGGACACCATCGCCGGCGGCAGCGTGCGGGTGGCGACGTCGATCTCCTTCGCCTTGTACGCACTGCTGAGCTTGGCCGAGTCGGTGTAGTAGTCCAGCTTGACGGGGCGGCCGGAGCCGCTGATGTCGCCCTTGTAGTCGGCGTTGGGCTGCAGGGACGCCTGCTTGCCCTTCGCGTACGACGTCAGACGGTACGGGCCGGTGCCGTCCACCGAGTTGTCGGTGCGCAGGCCGTTCGCCGGGTACTTGTCCTTGTCGACGATCGAACCGGCGCCGGTGGCCACCTTGTACGGGAACGTCGCGTCCGGGGACGACAGATGGAAGGTCACCGTCTTGCCGGAGGCGCTGACCGACGAGAGCGTCGAGAGCAGGGAAGCCGGACCGACATCGGAGTTGATCTTCTTGACCCGGTCGAAGGAGAACTTCACGTCCTCGGCGGTCATCGCCCGGCCGCTCGGGAAGGTGATCCCGTCGCGGATCACACACCGGTACGTCTGCAGACCGGTGTCCGTGAAGCGACAGCTCTCGGCCGCGTCCGGGACCGGCTGGACACCGCCGGGCTCGAACGTGAGCAGCGACTGGAAGACGTTGTTGAACAACGCCCAGGAACCGGCGTCGTAGGCGCCTGCCGGGTCGAGCGAGGTGACGGCGTCGGTCGTACCGACGGTGATCGTCTTGTTCTTGTTCTCCTGCGACGGCAGCAGCTGCCAGCCGCCGATCCCCACGATCGCCAGTACGAGAAGCGTCACGAGAATCCGCATGCGAACAGATCGCATGGTTGGTGCCCTCCCCAGGGCCCGCACGGGCCCGTCCAGGCCCTACCCAGGCCCTCCCCAAGTGCCACTCCCCTAAGTGACGCGGCTCACCTAACCACAGGTGTTTCGTGTGGGGGAAGAGTGATCCGACTAGATGAGGAAGAACTTACCGAAGGCTTGTTTCCCCCGGATTTCACAGCTCCTCCACAGGCGTCCGGAGCTCAGGCCTGCTTCGACGCCAGTTCGACGACCGTGATGTCGGAGGGCGCCCAGACGCGCGTGGGCGGTCCCCAGGCACCGGCTCCCCGGGAGACGTACAGCTGGGTGTCGCCGTACCGGTCGAGGCCCGCGACGGTCGGGTTGGCCGCGGCCGCGATGAGGTTGCCGGGCCAGAGCTGGCCGCCGTGGGTGTGGCCGGAGAGCTGGAGGTCGACGTGGTGGCGGACGGCCTCGTGGATCTGGACCGGCTGGTGGGCGAGGAGCACACAGGCGCGGGCCGGGTCCCGGTCGCCGAGCGCCCGGTCGAAGTCCGGGCCCTGGCCCGTGCTTTCGCCCGCGATGTCGTTCACGCCGGCGAGGTCGAAACGGTCCAGCTCGGTACGGGCGTTCTCCAGCGGGCGCAGGCCCAGCCGGCGCACCTCCTCGACCCACTGGGCGGCGCCGGAGAAGTACTCGTGGTTGCCGGTGACGAAGAAGGCGCCGTGCCGTGCCGACAACTGGGCGAGGGGGGCGGCGGCGGGGCCGAGGTCCTTGACGCTGCCGTCGACGAGGTCGCCGACGACCGCGATCAGGTCGGGCTGGGTGGCGTTGATCGTGTCCACGACGCGCTGCGCGAAGCCGCGGCCGAGGATGGGGCCGAGGTGGATGTCGCTCACCACGGCGATGCGGTAACCGTGGGCGGCCCGGGGGAGTTTGGCGAGCGGGACGGTGACGCGTTTCACGCTGGGGCCGCGGAGGACTCCGTAGGTGCCGTAGCCGACGGTTGCCACGGCGGCCGTTGCGGCTGCGCCGCCGACGATTCGGGAGACGATCAGGCGGCGGGTGGGGTTAGGGGTTTTTGGGGTGGTTTCGGAATGTTGTGACAGTTGCTCGTCGTGGGGGCTGGTCGCGCAGTTCCCCGCGCCCCTTACGGGGCGCTCCGGTTCGGGACGTTCCGAGACGGGGCGCGCCGGAACGGGGCGTTCCGAGGCGGGGCGTTCCGAGGCGAGGCGTTCCGAGGCGAG
>NZ_JBHXSK010000049.1:0-20939 GCF_042716195.1 Streptomyces sp. NPDC058683 | reverse complement strand
GCGTTCCCGTTCGGGGCGTTCCCGTTCGGGGCGTTCCCGTTCGGGGCGTTCCCGTTCGGGGCGTTCCCGTTCGGGGCGTTCCCGTTCGGGGCGTTCCCGTTCGGGGCGTTTCAGAAGGCGGCTCAGTAGGGGGCGTATGACCTCTCCCGCCGCCACAGCCAGCAGCAGGTACAGCGACAGGGCCATCCACAGGAAGCCCGGCCAGGCCAGGGTTTGCTGGAGCGGGAACGGGGCGTGGCCCACCTCCGTGGCGAGGGCCGCGAGCATCAGGACCGGGCCTATGACGAACGCGGCCGTGCCGAGCCGGCGGGCCGGGCCCCAGCCCGTCGTCGTGTCCCGCACCAGGCGGCGCCACAGGTACCAGTCCAGGCCCGCCACCACGGCCAGGGCGAGAAACGCGAAGACGATGATCACCCTGCCGTGCCTCTTTCTATGACGTTCGGCGCAGTGCGCGTACTCCGCGCAACCCGATGCCCCCGATGACCGTCCCCAATACGAAGGAAACGACGGCCAGCGTCAAGTGGACCCAGAAGTACGCCGTGGGACGGCCGTCGTCGAAAGCGAGCCCGCTGCCGTCCTTGACCAGATTCTTGATGAAAGTGATCCAGATGAACCAAGACCACACTCCGAACGCGAGCAGGAACCAGGACACCGGGCGGCTGAGCTTCATGGGTTCAGTATCTCCGTCGGCTGTCCGGTTCCGTGCCCGGGGTGGGGTCGCTGGCGGGACTTCGCCCTCCGTGCCGGGTACGTTCTCGTCCGTGTCCGCACCGAAGCCCCCGGCCCGCCGATCTCTGCTGGTCGCCTCCGCCGCCCTGCTGTCCCTGTCGCTCACCGCGCCGGCCGCGCTCGCCGCGCCCACGCCCTCGACCAGTCCGTCGGCCACTCCCCCGGCGCGCATGTCGACGGTCGGCGGTACCCGGCTCGGGCAGCCCGGTACCCAGGTCGACCTGGCCGCCGGAGTGCCGGTGCTGCCGAAGGACATCACGGCGCGTTCCTGGATCGTCTCCGACGCCGAGTCGGGCGAGGTGCTCGCCGCGCACAACGCGCACTGGCGGCTGCCTCCGGCGAGCACCCTGAAGATGCTGTTCGCGGACACCGTGCTGCCGCGGTTCCCGAAGTCGACCCCGCACAAGGTGGTGCCGACCGACCTCGCGGGCATGGGCTCCGGTTCCAGCCTGGTGGGGATAAAGGAGGGCCAGACCTACACGGTCCACGACCTCTGGCTCGGTGTCTTCCTTCGCTCCGGCAACGACGCCGTGCATGTGCTGTCCGCGATGAACGGCGGTGTCGAGCAGACCGTCAAGGACATGCAGTCCCACGCCGACGACCTCCAGGCGCTGGACACGCAGGTGGTGAGTCCGGACGGGTACGACGCGGCCGGGCAGGTGTCGTCGGCGTACGACCTGTCGTTGTTCGCCCGTTCCGGGCTGCAGAAGAAGGACTTCCGGGAGTACTGCTCGACCGTGCGGGCCGCGTTCCCGGGCGAGACGACGAAGAACGCCAAGGGCAAGTCGGTCCGTGAGTCCTTCGAGATCCAGAACACCAACCGGCTGCTCAGCGGCGACACCGACCTGCCGGTCTACCAGGGCATCGCGGGTGTGAAGAACGGCAACACCACCAACGCGGGCGCCACCTTCACCGGGGTCGCGGAGCGGGGCGGCAAGGTGCTGCTGGTCACCGTGATGAACCCGGAGAAGAAGGAGCACAACGAGGTCTACAAGGAGACCGCCAAGCTGTTCGACTGGGGTTTTCAGGCGGCCGGCAAGGTGACTCCGGTGGGCGAGCTGGTCCCGCCGAAGGGAGCCGTGGACTCCAGTGCCCAGCCGGGGGCGACCGCCTCGGCTTCCGCGTCCGGTTCCGATTCGGGTTCCGGTTCCGGGAAGACGGCCGGGTCGACGCCGGTGGCCGCCGCCTCCGCCGACGGCTCCAGCGGCGTCGGGATCGCGCTGGGGATCGCGGGCGGGGCGCTGGTGCTGCTCCTGGGCGCGGCGTACCTGGTCAACCGCCGTTGGCCGCTGCCGGATCTGGTACGTCGGCGGACTCGTCCGTGATCTCGGTGCTGCTCTCGGTCGCCGTCCAGGCGGCGCAGAACAGGACGAGTTTCGAGGTGAAGTTGATCCACAGCAGCAGGGCGACCGGCACGCCGAACGCGCCGTACATGCTCTTCGTGGCGACGCCCTGGATATAGCCGCTGAGCAGCAGCTTGAGGAGTTCGAAGCCGACCGCGCCGATCAGTGCCGCGACCAGCAGGCGGCGGCGCGGCGGTTCGACCCCGGGCAGCAGGGTGAGGGCGTAGAGCAGCACCAGGAAGTCGGCGACCACCGCGACGACGAACGCGATGACGCGCAGCAGCAGGCTGCCCCAGCTGTGCTTGTCGATGCCGAGCTGTCCCGCCGCCCAGCCGATCGCCGACGTGGCGATCGTGGAGACGGCGAGGGTGACCAGCAGCGCGCCGCCGAGGCCGATCAGGATGCCGGCGTCCTTGGCCTTGGCGACGATCGGGTTCTTGTCCTTGTCGGGCAGTTCCCACACCGTGCGCAGACAGTCCCGCATCTGGCCGACCCAGCCGATGCCGGTGAACAGCAGGACGGCACCGGCGATGAGACCGACGGTGCCGGCGTTCTGCACCAGGGAGTTGATGTCCAGCTGGTCGGAGATCCCCGGGAACTGGTCGGCGATCTTGTCCTCCAGGGTGTGCTGCCGTGAATCGCTCAGGGTGGCGGCCGCGATCGCGGCGCCCACGGTCAGCAGCGGGAAGAGCGCGATGAAGCTGATGAAGGTCATGGCGGCGGCCAGCCGGGACCACTTCACCCGGTCGAGCCGCTCGTACGACCGCCACGTGTGCGTGTGCATCAGCCAGCCCACGAGCGGGCCGACGACGGGAAGTTTTCTCAGCCACTCCATGATCCGACTCTGCCCTCCGCGCGGAAGACCAATGTACGGGTACCCCAGAAGCGCAGAACCGTGGCGAGCGCCATCCCTACGACCGCGCCGGAGACGGTGTCGGCGCGCTGCGAGGTGAGCCCCAGACCGTAGTGGCTGACGGCGAGGCAGAGCAGCTGGACCAAGGCGCCGGCGAGGTTGACGGCGACGAAGACGGCGTAGGGGCGCATCCCGGACAGGCGCGCGTGGCGGTAGGTGCCGCGCGCGTTGCCGAGGTAGGCGACCGTGCAGCCCGCGAGGAAGGACAGGGACTTGGCGGTGAGCGGGTCGAGGGCGGCCGGGCCGCGCAGGCAGCTGAAGAGGGTGAGGTCGGCGGCGTAGGCGAGCAGACCGACGGCCGCGAAACCGACCAGCTCGCGCGGGGGCGTGAGACTCGCGCGGAGGGAGTGCGGGCGCGCGGGATGCGGGCGCGCGGTCACCAGTGGGTCACCGCGAGCCCGTACATCGCGAGCCAGGCCAGGCCGATCAGGGCGAGGGCGCGGTCGCGCAGGACGACGTCCTCGGGTTCGCCGGCGGTGCCCCGGTCGGCGAAGACGGCGTAGCGCAGGATCGCCAGGATGAAGGCGACCATGGACAGCTGACGCCACGGCAGCAGGCCCTCCGCGGGGGTGCGGTGGCCCTCCAGGGCCCACAGGCAGTAGGCGAGGACGGCGACCCCGGCGGCGAGCTGCCAGACGAAGCGGAGGTAGCCGGTGGTGTATTCGGTGAGCAGCGCGCGCGTGGCGCCCGCGTTTCCGGCCAGTTGGACGGCCTCGGAGTAGCGCTTGGCCGACACCATGAAGAGCGCGCCGAAGCCGGTGGTGATCAGGAACCAGCGGGACAGCGGGATGCCGAGCGCGACCCCGCCGATCACCGCCCGCATCAGGAAGCCGGTGGTGACGACGACGAGGTCGACCACCAGGACGTGCTTCAGGGCGACGCAGTACGCCAGTTGCATGCCCAGGTAGGCGATCAGGAGGGCCGGGACGAGGGGCGGGGTCAGCCAGGCCGCGAGCAGCGGTCCCAGGACGGCCAGGACGCCTCCTGCCGCGTAGGCGACGGGGACCGGGACCTGGCCCGCGGCGACCGGTCGGCGGCACTTGGTGGGGTGGGCGCGGTCGGCGTCCGCGTCCCGGGCGTCGTTGATCAGGTAGACGGCGGCGGCGCAGGCCGTGAAGAGGACGAAGGTGAGCGTGAGGGTCAGGAGCGCGGGCCCGGAGAAGAGCCGGCCGGCGGCGGCCGGGGCGGCGATGACGAGGGTGTTCTTGATCCACTGCTTGGGGCGGGTGGTCCTCAGCAGGCCCTTGAGGAGACCGCCGGGGGTGACACGCGCACGTGCCGGCCCGTTCGCAGGTCCCTGCGCTGGTTCTTGCGCTGGTTCTTGTGCTGCTTCTTGCGGCCGGGCGGGGTGGCCGCGCTGCTCGTGCAGATTCGTTTCAGCAGGGCCGTCGGCGGTCGCTCCGGTGGCGGCGTGCGCGGTCTCGGTCACCCACGCCTCCCCGCGTACGCGGCACCCGGCACTCCCCCACGCATCCATCGCGCCCCGGCGCGCGCCGTGAGCGCCCCCAGGGCCGCGCCCGCCGCGACGTCCGTCGGGTAGTGCACGCCGACGACCAGCCGGGAGAGGCACATGGCGGCCGCCAGGGGCGCGAGGGCGGGCACGCCGAGCGCCCCGAAGGCGACGGCGGCGGCCGCGGCGGAGGTGGCATGGGAGCTGGGAAAGGAGTGCCGGCCCACGGTGCGCACCCTGGGCCGGACATGCGCGGGGCGCGCACGGCGCACGAGCCGTTTGATGCCGATGCTGCCGAGGTGCGTGCCCGCGACGAGCGCCGTACCGCGCAACCAGGCGTCGCGCCGCGCGCCGTCCACGGCGGCCCCGGCGAGGCCCGCCGCGAGCCAGAGCGCGCCGTGCTCACCGGCGAGGGAGAGACCGCGCGCGGCCGACGCGACGCGTGGATCGGCACCGCAGGCGTGCAGCGCGGAGAGGATCCGGTGGTCCATGTCGTCCATTGGACTCACTGTTCACCTTGATCACGCCAAAGCTACGACCATATTGAGCGACATTCCGATAATCACCCGTTTCGGGGAGTCAGGTGATCTTCCGTAACCAATCGCCCTTAGCACTCATAACACCCATACGGCAGCGATACGGTCATCCGCATGCCTGGAAAGCCTGGAGGGCCCGCAGGTCCCGCCGAGTCCGCACCCCCCGGAACCACCGTCCCCGTCACCGGCTGGGGCCGCACCGCCCCCACCGCCGCCCGTCTGATCCGTCCCCGGACGTACCAGGAGGCGGCGAACGCGATCCGAGACTGCGGGGTGCGCGGCGGTATCGCGCGAGGCCTGGGCCGGGCGTACGGGGACGCGGCGCAGAACGCCGGCGGCGCCGTGCTCGACATGACGGGCCTCGACCGCATCCATGCCATCGACGCCGACGGCGGCACCCTCCTGTGCGACGCGGGGGTCTCCCTGCACCGCCTGACGGAGGTGCTGCTGCCGCTCGGCTGGTTCGTCCCGGTGACCCCGGGGACCCGCCAGGTGACGGTGGGCGGCGCGATCGGCGCCGACATCCACGGCAAGAACCACCATGTCTCGGGATCCTTCTCCCGTCACGTGCTGTCCTTCGAACTCCTCACCGCCGACGGCCAGGTCCGTACGGTGAGCCGCGGCACCCCGCTGTTCGACGCGACGGCCGGCGGCATGGGTCTGACCGGAGTGATCCTCACGGCGACCGTCCGCCTCCTCCCGGTCGAGACGTCGTACCTGACGGTCGACACCGAACGCGCCACCGACCTCGACGACCTGATGCACCGCCTGACCACCACGGACCACCGCTACCGCTACTCGGTCGCCTGGATCGACCTGCTGGCGCGCGGGGCGGCGACCGGGCGCGCGGTGCTCACGCGGGGCGACCACGCGCCCCGGGAGGCGCTCGGCGAGGGCACACGCGCCGGGCGTGCACCACTGGCCTTCCGCCCCCGTCAGTTCCCGGCCGCCCCCGCGTTCGTCCCCGAAGGCCTCCTGGGCCGCACCACCGTCGGTCTCTTCAACGAACTCTGGTACCGCAAGGCGCCACGCGCGCGTACCGGCCAACTCCAGCGCATCTCCGCGTTCTTCCACCCCCTGGACGGCGTCCCGCACTGGAACCGCGTCTACGGCCGCGGCGGCTTCGTGCAGTACCAGTTCGTCGTCGGATACGGCCGGGAGGACGCCCTGCGCCGGATCGTGGCCCGTATCTCCGAGCGCCGCTGCCCGTCCTTCCTGGCCGTCCTCAAGCGCTTCGGCGACGCCGACCCCGGCTGGCTCTCCTTCCCCGTGCCCGGCTGGACCCTCGCCCTCGACATCCCGGCCGCCCTGCCCGGCCTCGGCGCGTTCCTCGACGAACTGGACGAGGAGGTCGCGGGCGCCGGCGGCCGCGTCTACCTCGCCAAGGACGCCCGGCTCCGCCCCGACCTGCTCGCCGCGATGTACCCACGGCTCACCGACTTCCGCGCGCTGCGCGCGGAGTTGGATCCGCGCGGGGTGTTCGTCTCCGACCTGTCCCGCCGTCTCGGCCTCTAGGAGCTGATCGCTGTCATGAAGGACGCTTTCGGAATGCCCCAGTCCCTGCTCGTCCTCGGCGGTACGTCCGAGATCGCGCTGGCCACCGCGCGCCGGCTGATCGCCCGCCGTACCCGCACGGTCTGGCTGGCCGGCCGCCCCTCCCCCGCGCTCGACCACGCCGCCGGGCACCTGCGCACCCTGGGCGCCGACGTCCGCACCGTGTCCTTCGACGCGCTCGACCCCGAGTCCCACGAGGCCGCTCTCGGCAAGGTCTTCGCCGAGGGCGACATCGACATGGTGCTGCTGGCCTTCGGTGTCCTGGGCGACCAGGCGACCGACGAGCGGGAGCCGGTGCAGGCCGTGCGGGTGGCGCAGACCAACTACACGGGCGCCGTCTCGGCGGGCCTGGTCAGCGCGCGGGCCCTGCAGTCGCAGGGCCACGGCTCCCTGGTGGTCCTGTCGTCGGTCGCCGGGGAGCGGGCGAGGCGCTCCAACTTCATCTACGGCTCCAGCAAGGCGGGCCTGGACGCGTTCGCCCAGGGCCTGGGCGACGCGCTGCACGGGACGGGCGTGCACGTGATGGTCGTACGGCCGGGGTTCGTGCGGTCGCGGATGACGGCGGGGCTGGAGGAAGCGCCGCTGGCCACGACCCCGGAGGCGGTGGCGACGGCGATCGAGACGGGTCTGCGGCGGCGCTCGGAGGTGGTGTGGGTACCGGGGGCGCTGCGGGTGGTGATGGCGGCGCTGCGGCACGCACCGCGGTCGGTGTTCCGGCGGCTGCCGATCTAGTCGGCTACCGATCTAGTCGGCTACCGGCTGGCGATGGTCCCGCGCTCCGCATGCCCCACCTGAGGCGGCACGACGGAGCCCCCGAACACGTAGTCGTGCAGTTTCCGCCACACACCGTCGGAACCCTGCTCGTACAGGGCGAACCCCATGCAGGACCACTCGGCCTCGTACTCCGCCAGCTCCGCGAAGGCCCGGTCCATCGCCGCCTCGTCGATCCCGTGCGCGACGGTGACATGCGGGTGGTACGGGAACTGCAGTTCGCGGTCGAGCGGCCCGGACGCGGCGCGGACCCGCTGCTGGAGCCAGGCGCAGTCGTCCGCCCCCTGGACCACCCGGACGTACACGACCGGCGAAAGGGGCCGGAACGTGCCCGTGCCGCACAGCCGCATCGGGAACGGCCGGCCCACCGCGGCGACCTCGCCGAGGTGGGCCTGGACGGCGGCCAGCTCGCCCTCGGCGATCTCCGTGGGCGGAAGCAGCGTGACGTGCGTGGGGATGCCGTGGGCCGCGGCGTCGCCGAAGCCCGCGCGCCGCTCCTGGAGCAGGCTGCCGTGAGGCTCCGGGACCGCGATCGAGACGCCGATCGTTACGGTCCCCACGTCATCTCCTGTCGGTCGTGGTGGTCGGACGCGTGTCGGGTTCGTACCCGGCCGTCCGGCTATCGACTGTACGGCCACGGCCGCCTTCCGGGCAGCCGTGGCCGAAGTGATGTGCAGCGCTCCCGTGCGCTCCCCGGAGCGCCTCGAGCGCCCCCGGCGCCCCGCTCGGTACCGCCGGCACTCCGCTCAGTGCTTGGCGGGCAGGAAGCCCACCCTCTCGTAGGCCTGGGCCAGGGTCTCGGCGGCGACGGCGCGGGCCTTCTCGGCGCCCTTGGCGAGGACCGAGTCGAGCGTCTCCGGGTCGTCCAGGTACTGCTGGGTGCGCTCCCGGAACGGGGTCACGAAGTCGACCATGATGTCGGCGAGATCCGTCTTGAGCGCGCCGTACATCTTGCCCTCGTACTCCTGCTCCAGCTCGGCGATCGGCTTGCCGGTGAGGGTGGAGTAGATGGTGAGGAGGTTGCTGACGCCCGGCTTGTGCTCCGCGTCGTAGCGGATCACGGTGTCCGTGTCGGTGACCGCGCTCTTGACCTTCTTCGCCGTCGCCTTCGGGTCGTCGAGGAGGTTGATGAGACCCTTCGGCGTGGACGCCGACTTGCTCATCTTGATCGACGGGTCCTGGAGGTCGTAGATCTTCGCCGTCTCCTTGAGGATGTACGGCTTCGGGATGGTGAAGGTCTCTCCGAAGCGGCCGTTGAAGCGCGTGGCGAGGTCGCGGGTCAGCTCGACGTGCTGGCGCTGGTCCTCGCCGACGGGGACCTCGTGGGCCTGGTACAGCAGGATGTCGGCGACCTGGAGGATCGGGTACGTGAACAGGCCGACGCTGGCGCGGTCCGCGCCCTGCTTGGCCGCCTTGTCCTTGAACTGGGTCATCCGGCTGGCCTCGCCGAAGCCGGTGAGGCAGTTCATGACCCAGGCGAGCTGGGCGTGCTCCGGGACGTGGCTCTGCACGAAGAGGGTGCAGCGGTCCGGGTCCAGGCCGGCGGCGAGCAGCTGGGCGGCGGCGAGGCGGGTGTTGGCGCGCAGGTCGGCGGGGTCCTGCGGGATCGTGATCGCGTGCAGGTCGACGACCATGTAGAAGGCGTCGTGGGACTCCTGGAGGGCCACCCACTGGCGGACGGCGCCGAGGTAGTTGCCGAGGTGGAACGAGCCGGCGGTGGGCTGGATGCCGGAGAGCACGCGGGGTCGATCAGAGGCCATGTCCACCATTCTCGCAGAGGGTGGGGGCGGGATTGGTCTCCGAGGTGGGGGGTCATGGGGTGCGCGGGGGACTGCGGCGCCGTTGTGGCTGGTCGCGCAGTTCCCCGCGCCCCTTTCAGGGGCGCTGCCCCTGATCTGCGCTGATCAGCCGAGGTCGATTTCGGGGTACAGCGGGAACCCGGCGACAAGATCCGTCGCGCGCTGGGCGATCTCCGTCGACACCTTCTCGTCCAGGACGTGGGAGGCCTTGCTCGGCGCGCCCGACTTCGTCGTGCCCGGCTCCGTCGCCGTCAGGACCCGGTCGATCAGGGCCGCGACCTCGTCCATCTCGGCCGTGCCCAGACCGCGCGTGGTCAGGGCCGGGGTGCCGATGCGGATGCCGGAGGTGTACCAGGCGCCGTTCGGGTCGGCCGGGATCGCGTTGCGGTTGGTGACGATGCCGGAGTCGAGGAGGGCGGACTCGGCCTGGCGGCCGGTGAGGCCGTAGGACGACTCGACGTCGATCAGGTTGAGGTGGTTGTCCGTGCCGCCGGTGACGAGGGTGGCGCCGCGGCGCGTCAGGCCCTCGGCCAGGGCACGCGCGTTGTCGACGATCCGCTGGGCGTAGTCCTGGAAGGCGGGCTGCCGGGCCTCGGCCAGGGCGACGGCCTTGGCGGCCATGACGTGCGGGAGCGGGCCGCCGAGGACCATCGGGCAGCCGCGGTCGACCTGGTCCTTCAGCGAGTCGTCGCACAGGACCATGCCGCCGCGCGGGCCGCGCAGCGACTTGTGGGTGGTGGTGGTGACGATCTGGGCGTGCGGGACCGGGTCGAAGTCACCGGTCAGGACCTTGCCGGCGACCAGGCCCGCGAAGTGCGCCATGTCGACCATCAGGGTCGCGCCGACCTCGTCGGCGATCTCCCGCATGATCCGGAAATTCACCAGACGGGGGTACGCGGAGTAGCCGGCCACCAGGATCAGCGGCTTGAAGTCGCGAGCCTGGGCGCGCAGCGCGTCGTAGTCGATCAGGCCGGTCACCGGGTCGGTGCCGTAGGAGCGCTGGTCGAACATCTTGCCGGAGATGTTCGGGCGGAAGCCGTGGGTGAGGTGGCCCCCCGCGTCCAGGGACATGCCGAGCATCCGCTGGTTGCCGAAGGCCTGCCGCAGCTCGGCCCAGTCGGCCTCGGAGAGGTCGTTGACCTGGCGGGCGCCCGCCTTCTGCAGGAAGGGGACCTCGACACGGTCGGCGAGGACGGCCCAGAAGGCGACCAGGTTGGCGTCGATGCCGGAGTGCGGCTGGACGTAGGCGTGCTGCGCGCCGAACAGCTCGCGGGCGTGCTCGGCGGCGAGCGCCTCGACGGTGTCGACGTTGCGGCAGCCGGCGTAGAAGCGGCGGCCGACGGTGCCCTCGGCGTACTTGTCGCTGAACCAGTTGCCCATCGCGAGCAGGGTGGCCGGCGAGGCGTAGTTCTCGGAGGCGATCAGCTTGAGCATCTCGCGCTGGTCGCGGACCTCCTGGCCGATGGCGTCGGCCACGCGCGGTTCGACCGCACGGATCACGTCGAGGGCAGCGCGATACGCGGTGGACTCGGTGGAGAGGGGCTCGGACATTCGGGACCTCCGGACATGGCGTTCGGCGTTCACGGTTCGGCCCAGGCGCACGGCACTCGATCGGACACGGGCCGCTCCCCGATGGTCGGTCCCATCCCAGCGCGCCAGTCACGGCCCGCTGGTCAGACTACCGGGCACGCCGGACCCGAGGCCCGCGGCGTCCACCAGTCGGGCGGGGGCGGCACGTCCGTCCGACCGACCGCCACGGCCGCCGGACCCACCGGCAGGCACCGTGGCCGCCCGGCCGGGTCAGGCGGCGGACGGCAGGATCACGTGGGGCAGGAAGCGGGCGTAGTCGTCCGTCACCAGGCCCTGCGACTCCCTGATGCCCAGTCCCGCCGCCTCTTCGCCCACCACCCATGCGCCGAGCACCACATGGTTGCCGTCGAACGAGGGCAGCGGGGCCAGCTCCTGGTAGCAGCACGGCTCTTCGCGTACGACGGTCCCCGCGCCCGGCGGATGCACGAGCACGCCCGCGCCCTCCCGCCCCAGCAGCGGCTTGCTGACGTAACCCGTCGTCCGGGCCAGTTCCCTCGGGCCGTCCACGTACGCCGGCAGCAGGTTCGGGTGCCCCGGGTACAGCTCCCAGAGGATCGCCAGCAGTGCCTTGTTGCTCAGCAGCATCTTCCAGGCCGGCTCTATCCACATCGTGGTGCCCGTGCCGCCGCCGTTGTCCAGGGTGTCGAGGACGTGGGCGGCGAAGGCGTCGGTCGTGAGCCATTCCCACGGGTAGAGCTTGAAGCAGCTGCGGATGAACCGGAGCCGGTTGTCGACGAAGCGGCCGGAGAGGGTGTCCCAGCCGATCTCCTCCATGGAGATCCAGTCGGTGTCCAGGCCCGCCTGCTCGGCGGTCTCCTTCAGGTAGGCGACCGTCATCAGGTCCTCGCCGAGTTCGTCGGCGCAGGAGTGCGCGAAGTGCAGGGGGATGCCGGGCGGGAGCAGCCGGGCCTGCCGCTGCCAGGCGGCGACGAGCCGTTCGTGGAGGCTGTTCCACTGGTCGGCGCCCGGGAAGCGGTCCTCCATCCAGAACCACTGGGCCGAGGCCGCCTCCACCAGGGAGGTGGGGGTGTCGGCGTTGTACTCCAGGAGTTTCGCCGGGCCCGTGCCGTCGTAGCGGAGGTCGAAGCGGCCGTAGAGGGAGGGGAGTTCGGCGCGGCGGTGCCAGGCCTCGGTGACGGCGGCGCGGATGCGGGGGTCGGTGATGCCCAGCTCAGCGAAACGATCCTGCGCCACGATGTGGCCGGCCGCCGCCAGGCACATGGCGTGCAGTTCCTCGACCGTCTCCTCCAGCGCCTCCACCTCGTCGAGGGTGAAGACGTAGTAGGCGGTCTCGTCCCAGTACGGGCGCAGGGTGCCGTCCGGATGGCGGGTGAGGGGGTAGATCAGGCCCTGTTCCTCGACGGTCCGCTGCCAGTCGGGGCGGGGTTGCGTGGTACGGCGGTGCATCGTGCGGTCAGCCGCCGGAGCTGCCGTGGCCGCTGCCGAAGCCGCCGCGGTGGACGCTGTGGCCGCCGCTCGACGAGCTGCCGGAGCCCTTGCCCGGCTTGGTGAACGAGCCGCCGCTGACCCAGCCGCTCTTCTTCTTGCCGCCGTAGTAGTAGGCGCCGTTGACGGCGGCCTTGGTGGAGGCGCAGTTCTTGTCGGAGACGACCTGGTAGCCCTTGGCGGCGGTGTAGCTGTTGCGGTCGACGCAGCGCTTGTCGGGGTCGGAGGAGCAGGCGGTGAGGGCGGCGGCCAGGAGGCCCATACCGCCGAGGATCACCGTGCCCGAGCGGAGTTGGCGGCGCGCGTCAGCCATGTTCGTGTTCCCCCGTGTGGTGTGCAGTGGGCCGACGGCAGTTGAGTGATCGTCGGCCGGGTGTCCGGCGACAGCTTAGACGAGCGGATCCAGCCCGCTCGGACGAGCGAGTCCAACCCGCTCCGACTTGTCATGTCCAGGTAAGAAAATCATGTGAAGCCGCCGGAGGTCCTGCCGCCGCACCGCGCACCCCGGGTACCGTCCAGCTGTTCGTACGTGAACGATCAACTTCGAACTCTACGCGCGAAGACAGCACCCCGCAGCACCCCGCAGCACCCGCACCGCCATCCCCCTCGCACCCCCCACCGACGGAGGAATGACAGATGCCCGGCTTCGCCGCCTCGCGCCACAAACTCACCACGGCCCTGACCGTGCTCGGCCTGCTCACCGCGGGAGCCGCGCTCCAGGTCGGCACCGCCGCCGCCCCCGCCCATGCCGCCACCACCTACCGCGTCCTGTTCGACGACGGCCACGCCGAGGAGGCCGGCAACGCGGACTGGATCATCTCCACCAGCAAGCCCGACCCGCTCTCCCAGGACTCCTCCCCGTCCTCCGACAAGGACTGGACCGGCGCGCTGTCGTCATGGGGCGTCGCCCTGCAGAAGACCGGCGACTACAGCCTGAAGACCGCGACCAGCGCCCTCACGTACGGCGGTTCGTCGACGACCGACCTGTCGAAGTTCGACGCGCTGGTGCTGCCCGAGCCCAACACCAAGTTCACCACCGCCGAGAAGACGGCGATCATGAACTTCGTGAAGGCCGGCGGCGGCCTGTTCATGATCTCCGACCACACCGGGGCCGACCGCAACAGCGACGGCTACGACGCGGTCGAGATCCTCAACGACCTGATGACGAACAACAGCGTCGACTCGACCGACCCGTTCGGTTTCTCGATCGACTCGCTGGACGTCGGCTCCGGCTACCCGAAGGCCGTCAGCGACAGCAGCGACCCGGTGCTGCACGGCGGCTTCGGCACCGTCACCAAGAGCCTGATCGCCGACGGGACCACGGCGACCCTCAAGCCCTCCGACAACTCCGCCGTCAAGGGGCTGGTGTACCGCAGCGGTTACTCCGGCAACACCGGCGCCTTCTTCCTGACGTCCGCCTTCGGCAGCGGCCGCGTCGCCTTCTGGGGCGACAGCTCTCCGATCGACGACGGCACCGGCCAGTCCGGCAACACGCTGTACGACGGCTGGAACGACAGCGGCGCCACCAACGCCGCCCTCGCTCTCAACGCCACCGCCTGGCTGGCCGGCGCCAACTGACCCACAAGGGGAGGAGGGAGCGGGTCCGGGGTTCGCCCCGGACCCGCTTCCTGCTTTCCTCACGATCACCGTCCACTCCCCTCCCCTGGAGCCCCTACAGTCCCTTTGTGCTCTTTGGAATGGTGTGCGCCCTCGCGGCCGCGATCTGCTTCGGTACGGCGACCGTCCTGCAGGCGATGGCCGCGCGGGCGGCCGGTGACGGTGCGGGCGGCGAGGCCGCGCTGCTGTTGCGGGCCGTGCGGCAGTGGCGGTACCTCGCCGGGCTGGGGCTGGACGGGCTGGGTTTCGTGTTCCAGATCCTGGCGCTGCGGTCGCTCCCCATCTACGCGGTGAGCGCGGCGCTGGCGTCGAGCCTCGCGGTGACCGCGGTGGTCGCGGCCCGGCTGCTGCGGGTGCGGCTGAGCGGGCTGGAGTGGGGCGCGGTGGGGGTGGTGTGCGCGGGGCTCGCGATGCTGGGGCTTGCGTCGGGCCCTGAGGGCGACCGGGCCGGGTCCGACGCGCTGAAGTACGCGATGCTCGCGACCGCGGTGGGCGTGCTGCTGCTCGGGCTCGTCGGCGGGCGGCTGTCGGGGCGCTGGCGGGCGCTGCTGCTGGGCCTCGGGGCGGGGTTCGGGTTCGGGGTGGTGGAGGTGTCGGTGCGGCTCATCGACACCCTGTGGCCGGGCGGGCTGCTCACCAACCCGGCGGCCTACGCGCTGCTCGTCGGCGGCGGTGGCGCCTTCCTGCTGCTGACCTCGACGCTCCAGCGCGGCTCGGTGACCACGGCGACGGCCGGGATGGTGATCGGCGAGACGATCGGCCCGGCGGCCATCGGCGTGGTGTGGCTCGGGGACCGGACCCGGGAGGGGTTCGCCTGGCTCGGGGTGCTCGGTTTCACGGTGGCCGTGGCGGGGGCACTGGCGCTGGCCCGGTTCGGGGAGGCACCCGGCGCGCAGGACCCGGGCCCCGGGGCACCCGAGCCCGTCAGTCCGGCGCGTCCGTGATCCCGTCCCGCCGAGCCGGGAGCGCGCCACGCGTTCCGGCATCCGCGCCGCCCACCGGGACCGGCCGCGGCCGCACCGGACGGGCACGAGGTGTGGCTGGTCAACGCCTCTTGGCCATCGGATGCGGGGCTGCCGTCCCGGAATCCGTTCCTGGAATGCGTTCGGCGCCGGTCACGGCCGGGTCCGAGAGCACCGTGCACAGGATGTCCAGCGCCCCCGACCAGGCGTGGTCGGCGGGGGTGCCGTAGCCGAGGACGAGGGCGTCCAGGGGTGCGGTGACCGCGTCGGGGTGGCGGTGGCGCGGGGTGAGGCCCTCGAGGGCGAGGCCGCGTGCGGCGGCGGCGTGGATCACCCGGTGCTGGGTGCCGGTCGGCAGCCGCAGCAGCATGTGCAGGCCGGCCGCGATGCCGGTGACCCGGATGTCCGGGGCGCGCTCGGCGAGGGCCGCGACCAGGGCGTCCCGGCGGCGCCGGTAGCGGGAGCGGGACGCGCGGACATGCCGGTCGTAGGCGCCGGAGGTGATGAACTCGGCGAGCGTCAGCTGGTCCAGCGCCCCGCAGCTGTCCACGCCGCCCTTGACCGCCGTCACCTCCCGGGCCAACCCGGGCGGCAGCACCATCCAGCCCAGCCGCAGTCCGGGCGCCAGGGACTTGCTGGCCGTGCCCAGGTGGACGACCTCGTCGGGGGCGAGGCCCTGGAGGGCGCCGACGGGACGGCGGTCGTAGCGGAACTCGCCGTCGTAGTCGTCCTCCAGGACCAGGCCGCCGGTGCGCCGCGCCCAGCCGACGACGGCCGCCCGCCGGTCGTGGTGCAGCGGTGCGCCCATCGGGAACTGGTGGGCGGGGGTCAGCAGCACCGCGGCCGCGCCTCGGGGCACTTCCCTCGTGTCCGTGCCGAGGCGGTCGAAGGGCAGGGGGCGGGTGCGGAGTCCGGCGGTCGTCAGCAGCCGCCAGTGCTCGTCGAGGCCGTAGGACTCCACGGCGACCGTGTCCGCCCCGCGGGCCCGCAGCAGCCGGCCGAGCAGGCTCAGGCCGTGCGCGAACCCGGCGCAGATCACGATGCGCTCGGGGTCGGCGCGTACCCCCCGGGCACGGGCGAGGTAGGCGGCGAGCGCGGTGCGCAGTTCGACGCGGCCGCGCGGGTCGCCGTAGCCGAAGGCCTCGTTGGGGGCGCTGGTGAGGGCACGGCGGGCCGCCCTGAGCCACTCGGCGCGCGGGAAGGCGGACAGGTCGGGGCGGCCGGCGCGCAGGTCGTAGACGGGGTGGTGGGCGGTCGTACCGGTGGCGGGCGCCGCTCCGTGCCGTCCGGGCGGCGACGGCTCCGGCTCCCGGGTCGCGACCCGGGTGCCGGAGCCCTGGCGGGCGGTGAGCCAGCCCTCGGCGACCAGGTCGGCGTAGGCGTCGGCGACGGTGTTGCGGGCGATGCCCAGGTCGGCGGCGAGGGAACGGGACGACGGCAGCCGGGTGCCGGGGACCAGCCGGCCGCCGCGGACCGCTTCGCGCAGGGCGTCGGTCAGGCCCCGGCGCAGGCCCGGACCGGCCGGCTCCAGATGGAGGTCGACGCCCAGAGTGGCCCATGTTCTCCCCATGGAAATGGACCATACTCCTGGGCTGCCCGGCTTCTAGGGTCGAGATATGAGCACAGAACACCCGACTGAGTACGCACCCGAGCACTCCCCCCGTCTGCCCTGGTCGGAGCTGGCGCCCGACGTCTTCAAGGCGATGGTCCGGCTGGACACCGCCGCCCGGAAGGGCCTCGACCCGAAGCTCCTGGAACTGGTGAAGATCCGGGCCTCGCAGCTCAACCGCTGTGCGCTCTGCGTGGACATGCACAGCAAGGACGCGCTGGCGCAGGGCGAGAGCGTCGAGCGGATCATCCAGCTCAGCGCCTGGGACGAGTCCGAGCACTTCTACACCGAGAAGGAGCTGGCGGCGCTGGGCCTGACGGAGGCGGTGACCGTCCTCACGGACGGCTTCGTTCCGGACGCCGTCTACGAGCGGGCCGCCAAGCACTTCGAGGAGGCGGAGCTGGCGCAGCTGATCGCCGCGATCACGGTGATCAACGCGTGGAACCGGTTCGGGGTGACCTGCCGTCTGGTGCCGGGGCACTACACGCCGGGGCAGCACGCGTGAGCAAGGCCGGCGTCTTCCGGGCCGGGGCTCCGGCAGTGGGCCGCGGCGGCGGTCCGGGAGATCGCCGCCTGGCTCCGTCGGACGGGGCGGCCGCAATCACCTCACGTGGCTGACCGCCGCCGGGCGGAAGCGCCGGTACAGCACCACTCCGGCCGTCAGCGAGGCCAGGCTCGCGGCGGCCGGCGCCCAGGGGTTGCCCGTTCCGGTGTGCGCGAGTGCACCGGTCGTCCGCTGCCGGACGACGGTGGCGGGCGGCTTCGGCGACGGGTGCGCCTTGACCGGGTGTGACGGCTGGTGGCGGACGGGAGGCGTGGACGGGCCGGGCCCGTCGGGGTGGCCGTCCGGTGTGTTGGCGGACTCGTTGCCGAAGACGGGATTGCCGACACCCACCACGTTCAGGCTGTTGCCGATGACGTTCAGGGGGACATCGACCGGAAGCTGGATGCCGTTGCCGGAGAGGACACCCGGCGAGTCGTGGGCGCTGCCGACGGCCGTGGCCCCTTCCTTCTCCTTCTCCTTGGCCTTGCCACCCTCGTTGGCGCAGCGGTTGCCCATCGCGGGGTTGAGCAGCCCGATCACGTCGACGGTGTTCCCGCACACGTTCACCGGGATGTTCACCGGCAACTGGATGTCGTTGCCGGAGACCAGCCCGGGCGAGCCGGACGCGGAACCGTCCGCGGCGGAGTCGGCCCACGCCGGGCCCGCAACCGCCATCGCACCAGACGCGACAGCGAAGGCGATCACACTGTTTCGGGTAGCCCGTTTCATGGGTTCCCTGCCCTTCCAGACACGTCGCGGGCAATCACCCGCGATCGGCGAAATCCAAGCAGAACGAAAGAAGTAGTAGCTTTTCGAGCATTTGACCGGTATCAGCGCGATGCGAGCGTGCCGGGCTGCAGCGCGCCGGCCCGCCCGGCCGTCGACGAGGCGAGGCGTGCCGCGGCCGTCCGGGCCGGCACCCCGCCGGCGTCCGGCTGCGCCATGGTTCGCTTCGGGCAGCGGATGCGCGCACGACGGCGGGGTACGTGGCCGGGGATCGACGCGGCGGGCGGCTGTTGCGCGTCGGCCTGTGGCGGCACAAGCCGGGCGAGCAGCGGCGCAGGGGTCAGAGCGCCTGGTTGTTGCAGCCCATGTCCGAACCGAGGTGGTTCTGCTGTGCGCCCGGGTTGCCCTCGCCGTTCAGCAGGTTGCCCGCCAGACCGGTGATCGCGCCGACGCTGCCGATCACCTCGATGTTCATGTCGTGCGAACGGCACTCGGTGGCCTGCGTGATGTCGAGGTCGCGGCCCAGGTCGTCGTGTGCGAAGGCGGTGGTGCCGCCGAACGAGCCGACACTGCCGAGCATGGCGCCCACGAGGACTGCCTTCTGGAACGTGCGCATGGGTTCTCCCTTGGTCGAGCGGATGGAATCTGCAAGAGATCGAGCGGGAAGTGCGGGTGTTCGCCGGCGCGGCCGGCCGTCAGCCGAGCCGGGGAAGCCCCAGCTGACCGACGGGAGGTGCCGCGAGCTGTCCGAGGCCGACCGGGGAGAGCTGCGGCACGCCCTGTGACCCGAGCTGCGGGCTGAGGAGCGGGTTCACCTGCGGATTGATCTGGGGGTTCACCTGCGGGGCGACGATCGCCGGGCCCTGCGGGGCGGCGGTCTGGGGCACCTGGGGCATGGCGAGCTGAGGGGCGACCTGCGGCATGACCTGGGGCATGACCTGGGGCACCACCTGGGCCGGCTGCTGAGGGGCGGCCTGGACCGGCTGCGGCGGGGCGGCCTGCTGCGGGTACTGCGGGGCGGCCTGCTGCGGGTACGGCGTCGTGGCGGCCTGCGCGACTCCCTGCGAGGTGGCCGTGCTGGAGGCGTAACCGGTCGGCTGTGGCGCGGGCGCGGGCGCGACCTGCTGGACCGGCTGGGGCGCGACCTGCTGGACCGGCTGTGGCGCGACCTGCTGCACCGGCTGTGGCGCGGGCGCCGGGGCCGCCTGGGGAGCGGGCGCCGGGGCCGCTTGGGGAGCGAATTGCTCGGGAGCCGGAGCCGGCGCCGGGGCGGGACTGCCTTGTCCGATGGGAGCGGCATGACTGACACCGCCGCCGAGTGCGGACAGACCGCTGGCCGCCACTACAAAGAGCGCGGCCTTGTGAAGCTTGCGCATGAAACCCTCGGCCCTTCGATACCTGATTAGGGAAGTCCATTGCATTCAGCGCGGTCACACGTGCCTTCGGTGTGATACTCGTACCGCACCGCCGGCAGCGGCAGTTCCGATAAGCACGCGGACTTCGCCTTCGGAGCCGACAGCGATTGCCTCACCTCTTCAGGTCCACGGTCGCTGCCTTCTCCTGGTCGGAACGAGGATTGTCTGCTTGCGGTCACGGCATCCAAAAGCCCGTCACCCATTTGCCGCCCAACGCGGCGGACTTCAACGCCCGCACGCCCTGCGGCAAATGGGTGACCACGGACCGGCGACCGTTTCTGGGTCTGCTCGCGTCTCGTTCCCCACGGGGCAAGAACGATGGTGCACCGCAGCCGCACAGGGCAGCAGGAACAGCGACAACTGCGCTGCCTCATCAGCATTTCATCAGATTCCGTGCACAGGTCAATGAAGGGCCGAGAATTCCATGCGCAAGCTTCGTAGGGTCGCGCTCGTCGTCGCAGCAGCCGGGGGTCTCACCGCCGTCGGCGCCGCCCCAAGCTCCGCCGTCACCCCCGCCGCCTACAACGGGGCTGTGCCGCCGCCCGTTTCACAGCCGGACGCCCAGGCCGCCTCGGCCGCCTCCGCCCAGGCGACCGCGCAGTCCTACGGTTCGCCGACCCAGCAGCAGGCGCCCCCGCAGCGTGGCACCGAGGTCGCCCCGCAGATCAACCCGCAGCTGAACCCGCAGATCAACCCGCAGCTTTCGCAGCCGGCCCCGCAGCCGGCGCAGGGACAGGCCGCCCCGGTGACCCAGACCAACATGTTCCGTCCGTCCCAGGAGTGCAGCCCGCAGAGCCTGCTCGACGCGAACGTCCCGGTCGCCCTGCTCGCCGCCTCCCAGACCCGCGGCGTCGACTGCTCGCAGGCCAACAGCCAGTCGAACTCGCTCGCCAACGCGCGCCAGGGATGACGGCCAAACGTCGGTGCGTGAAAGGGAGTTGTCGAGAATCGCTACCGGCGGCTCCGTACCGACGCGATACGGCTTTCGGGTGCTTTCGCTTTGTGATCGCGAAATCGGCGCGTCGTTGCCATCTTTGGCGTATTTCGTACTAATCTCCCGTAACTGTAATAAGTCGATCTCCCACAGATCGCACCCACTCACTCCCCGGAGATGACATGCGTAAGCTTCGCAACGTTGCCGTCCTGATCGCCGCAATCGGCAGCATCGGACTCGTCGGCGGCACGGCCCACGCCGACCAGGGCGGTAAGGGCGGCGAGCACGGCGACAAGTTCAACATCCAGCAGAGCTCCAACTGCAAGTCCCACGACCTGAACCTGGACGTCCTCGGCGAGGTCGGTCTCCTCAACGGCGTCCTCGGCAACGCGCTGAACGGCGAGGGCAACCCGGGCGCCCAGGCCACCGACATCGGCTCCACCATGGGCTGCAACAACAGCGCCTTCTGAAAATCTGATCGACGCAGAGACGTCGGTTGACCAATGGTCCCGGTGCCGGGCTTCAGGCCTGCACCGGGACCATTTGTGTGCGCCGGAAGACCTCCGAGTCGGCGATATTTGCTCGCTTTCGGCGCGCCGCTGGATTATCTCGGTTATTTCGTATCAACCTTCAGTTCAACGGATGCCGATCTTTCACAGATCGCCTCTACCTCACCTCACCGGAGATGAAATGCACAAGGTACGTACGGCTGCCGTCCTCTTCGCCGCATTCGGGAGCCTCGCGCTCCTCGGTGCCGGCGCCGCCCACGCCGACCAGGGCGGGGGCAAGAAGGGCGACAGCTTCGACATCCGGCAGAGCAGCACCTGTAGGTCGCACGACAGCAACGTCGACATCCTCGGCGAGGTCGGTATCGGCAACGGCCTGGGCGCCAACCTGCTGAACGGCGAGGGCAACGCGGGTGCGCAGCAGAGCCACCTCGGCTCGGACATGGGCTGCAACAACAGCTTCGGCAAGTAAGGCGGAACGACAGAGCCCGGTGC
>NZ_JBHXSK010000048.1:0-96414 GCF_042716195.1 Streptomyces sp. NPDC058683 | reverse complement strand
CTTGAATGCCGGAGTGACTGATTACGACGTGCTGCGGGTCTTCTGCGCGGCGAACGGCGGCTACGGCAACGAACTCGGCGTCGTCCGGGACGGCTCGGTGCTGCCCGCGCGGGAGGACCGGCAGGCGCTGGCGGCGAAGCTCGGGTTCAGCGAGACCGTGTTCGTCGACGACCCCGAGCGCGGGGTCGTCGACATCTACACCCCCACCCTGCGGCTGCCGTTCGCCGGCCACCCCTGCGTCGGCACGGCCTGGCTGCTGGACGTGCCCGAACTGGTCACGCCGGCCGGCGTGGTCGGCGCCCGGCTGGACGGGGAGTTCAGCTGGATCGAGGCGCTCCCCGAGTGGGCCCCGCCGCGCACCCTGCGCCAGTACGCCACGGCCGCCGAGGTGGACGCGCTGCCGGTGCCGGAGCCCGGGGAGTGGATCTACGCGTGGGCGTGGGAGGACGAGTCGGCCGGGCGGGTCCGGGCCCGCGCCTTTCCCGGGCGCGGCGACGGGATCGACGAGGACGAGGCGACCGGGGCGGCGGCGCTGCTGCTCACCGACCGGCTGGGCCGGGCCCTGAACATCACCCAGGGCAGGGGCTCGCAGATCCTCACGGCACCGCAGCCCCACGGCTGGGTGGAGATCGGCGGGCGGGTCCTCCTGGAGGGCGAGGAGAGGCAGCCCGGGATCAGCTGGTGACTGAGGTGTCCTGCCGGCCGCGCCGCACGTAGTACCAGGTCATGTTCGACGACAGCCCCGTCAGCAGCACCCAGACGACACCGATCAGCCAGCTGCCCTGGACGAAGGAGACGACGGCGGCGACCACGGCGAGGACGCAGACGACCAGGGAGTAGAGGGCGAGGCGGGGCATAGGGGGAGTCGCTTTCGGGTCGGTCGGATCGGCCGGGGACACCGGTGGCCGCCCACCAGTGTCCCCCATCCGCTCAGAGAGTCCGCTCAGAGAGTCTGCTCAGAGCATCCGCTCGGAGGATTTGCTCAGAGGATCCGCTCAGACGTCCGTGACGCGGAGCCCGGCGTGTGCCTTGTAGCGGCGGTTGACCGAGATCAGGTTCGCGACCAGGGACTCCACCTGGTGGGCGTTGCGCAGCCGCCCCGCGAAGATGCCCCGCATCCCGGGGATCCGCCCGGCCAGCGCCTGCACGATCTCCACGTCCGCGCGCGCCTCGCCCAGCACCATCACATCGGTGTCGATCTCCTCGACCTCCGGGTCCTGGAGCAGCACCGCCGACAGATGGTGGAAGGCCGCCGCGACCCGGGAGTCCGGCAGCAGCGCCGCGGCCTGCTCCGCCGCGCTGCCCTCCTCCGGCTTGAGCGCGTAGGCGCCCTGCTTGTCGAAGCCGAGCGGGTTGACGCAGTCCACGACCAGCTTCCCCGCCAGTTCCGCGCGCAGCGACTCCAGCGTCTTGCCGTGCCCGTCCCACGGTACGGCGACGATCACGAGGTCACTGCGGCGCGCGCACTCGGCGTTGTCGGCGCCCTCGACGCCGTGCCCGAGCTCGTCGGCGGCGGCCTGCGCGCGCTCGGCGGCCCGGGAGCCGATGATCACCTTCTGGCCGGCCCGGGCCAGCCGGTAGGCGAGGCCCTTGCCCTGCGGGCCGGTGCCGCCGAGTACACCCACGACCAGGCCGGAGACGTCGGGCAGGTCCCAGGGATCCTTGGCGGGGGCCTTCGCGGCCGCCGCCTGCTGTGCACTGTCGGAAGTGTCGGAAGAGGTCATGGGCCGACTCTACGTCCGTGGCGGCGGCCGCACCCGGTCAGGTGAGCCGGTTCACGGGCACCCGGCGGAAGGTGATCGTCTCGTACGCGCCGAAGTCCCCGGTCTCGTACAGCAGTCCGACGGTGTCCTTGTCGATCCGGGTGAGGTCGGAGTACGCGGCGGGCAGGCCGTCGAGCGGGTGGACGGGGCGCCAGGTGGTACCGCCGTCGCCGGACGCACGGATCGTCATCAGCGCACGGGTGGCGGGGTCGGCGGGGCCCGAGTAGAGCAGCAGATCGGGATCCCGCAGCTGGAGCACGGAGGCCTCGCAGACCGGCGCGGTGAGCCCCGCCTGCGGCCGGAACGGCTTCACCAGCGTCTTCCCGCCGTCCTTCGAGTGCGCGTCGGCCCGGTTGCCCGGGGACGGCGAGTCGTTGCGAGTGTTGAAGTAGACGCGCCCGTCCGGGAGTTCGGCGGCGGTGGTCTCGTTGGCGTTGATGTAGTTGTTGGGGTTCTCGTCGACGTAGCCGAGGTACCAGGTCTCGCCCCGGTCGTCGCTGAGCAGGCAGTGGCCGCTGTTGTACTTGCCCTCGGTGCCGTTGTCGGTCCCGGTGGGCGGCACGGTGTGGTTCGCGGCCACGACGACCCGCCCGGAGCGCAGTTGGATGGCGTGTCCGGGGGTCGTGGCATACCAGCGCCACCCGGCCTTCTTCACCGTCTTGGTGATCTCCTTCGGCGCGGACCACGTCACCCCGTCGTCGTCGCTGTGCTGCACCCACACCCGCCGCCCGTCGGCGTCCGGCACCTGCCCGCGCAGGATGGCGTCCTCGGTGGCGGAGGCGGCGCTGCGGACGTGGACGAGCAGGATCCGGCCGGTGTCCAGGACGACGGGGGCGGGGTTGCCGGCGAGGTTGCCGCCGTTGCCGGCGGCCACCTGGAGCGCCCCCCACGTACGCCCCCCATCGCCGGACCTCTTCAGCACCACGTCGATGTGCCCGTGGTCGGCGGCGGAGTTGACCCTCCCCTCGCAGAAGGCGAGCACGGTGCCCGCCCGGGAGACCACCACGGCCGGGATCCGGAAACTGGCGTAGCCCTCGGTGCCCGCGCGAAAGGGAATGCTTGCTTCTACGTCACTCATGGGCCGCCTTCTCCCCGGGCCGGGCGAATTCGGGGTGAACTCCGCGTCACGAGTGACCGATTGCGGCAGTATGCGGGGGCATGGACGCCGTACGGGTCGCGTTGCTGCGCGAAGTGCTCGCCGGGACCGAGTGGTTGGGGGCGACGCGCAGATTCGCGGGCGCGCTGCGGGGCTCGGTCGTGACGCACGGCGGCGGGCTGCTCCTGCTCGGCACCCCGGAGTACGAGCCGTGGCATCTCGCCGCGCACCTGGTGGACGAGGCCGCGTGGTCCGGTACGCCGGAACTGGCGCCGACGCTGGTACGGCACGGGGCCTGCTCCACGGACCCGGCGCATCTCGCGGCCGGCCTCGGCCGTGTCGAGGCGGCCCGCCGGGGGGAGACGCTGCTGGTGGTGGCACCGGGCGACTCCTCGGCACCGCTCCTGGACCACGTCCACAGCGCCCGCCGGGCCGGGCTGACGGTACTGGCGCTCTCCACCACGGCCGACGACGCGCTGACGGCGATGGCCCACGAGACGCTCACGGTGCCGGAGGGCGCGGAACTGGACCTGGACACGGTCCAGCACCTGGTCAGCGCGGCGACGGGGGAGAACGGCCCGTCCCCGAGAGCCCGCCGCCGCTTCCGCGACCGCCTGTCAAGGCTGGCCGAAACAGTAACGGCACCGCCGCCGACACCCTGGTAGCCGCCTGCCCACCCACCCACCCGACTCGGTCGATCACCTGCCTGCGGCAGCACCGAGAAAAAGCGGAGACACAGACCAACCCACCACCGCCACACCGCCAGCCCCTCTGCTGACCGAGCAGCCCCTCCCCCTGTTCTTCGCTCAGCCCCTCTGCTGACCGAGTCGGGTGGGTGGGTGGGCGGAAAAGTGGTTGAGGGGGGCGCCGGTGGGCGTTCAACATGGCTCAGCGTGACCGTGCTTCCCGACCTCGCCCCCTGGCGGGCCTCCGTCGACTTCCGCCGGCTGTGGGCCTCCGGCCTGATCAGCAACTTCGGGACTTTCCTGACGTTCGTCGCGCTCCCGGTGCAGATCAAGGACCTCACCGGGAGCGCGGCCGCCGTAGGGGCCGTCGGCGCGGTGGAGCTGCTCCCGCTCATCCTCTTCGGCCTCTACGGCGGCGCCCTCGCCGACGCCCTCGACAAGCGGCTGCTCATCCTGTGGACCGAGGCAGGTCAGGGCCTGCTCAGCGGGGCCCTGCTGCTCAACGCCCTGCTGCCGCACCCGGCCGTCTGGCCGCTGTACGCCGTCGCCGCGCTCTCCTCCGCACTGGGCTCGGTCCAGCGCCCCGCCCTCGACTCGCTGTGGCCGAGGATCGTCGCCCACGACGACCTCCCGGCCGCGGCGGCCCTCAACTCGTTCCGCTGGACGGTCGGCGGCGTCGCGGGACCCGCTGTCGCCGGCCTGGTCGTGGCGTACGCGGGCCTCGGCTGGGCGTACGGCGCCGACCTCGTCACGTTCGCCGTCTCGGTCGTACTGATCCTGCCGATCGCCGCGTCCCCCGCCGCCCACGAGGCCGTGAAGCCCTCGCTGCGCTCCATCGCGGAGGGCGCCCGCTACGCCTGGTCCCGCAAGGAACTCCTCGGCACCTACGCCGTGGACCTCGCGGCGATGTTCCTGGCGATGCCGCTCGCCGTCCTGCCGTTCCTGGCCGACGAGTTGGACGCGAAGTGGTCGCTCGGACTGATGTACGCGGCCATCCCGGCCGGTTCCCTCCTCGTGAGCCTGGTCAGCGGCTGGGCAGGGCGGGTGCGCCGGCACGGGCGGATGGTGGTGCTGTCGGCCGCGCTGTGGGGCCTGGCGATCGCCGCCGCCGGCGCCGTGCGCAACGTATGGCTGGTCCTGCTCCTGCTGGCCGTCGCCGGCGGCTGCGACATGGTCAGCGGGATCTTCCGGGGCGCCATGTGGAACCAGACGATCCCCGACGAGCTGCGCGGCCGGCTCGCCGGGATCGAGCTGCTGTCGTACTCGGTGGGCCCGACCCTCGGCCAGGTCCGGGCCGGCGGCATGGCCGGATGGCTGGGCGTCCGGGCGTCCGTCGGCGTGGGCGGCCTGCTGTGCGCGGGCACGGTCGGCCTGCTGGCCCTGTGCCTGCCCGCCCTCATGTCGTACGACGCGCGGACCAACGAGCACGCCGTACGCCTGCGCGCTCAGCGCACGGCCGCACCGACCCGGCTCTGATCAGCTCTCGTCCGAGGAGTCACCCGCCGGCGCGTCGTGCCACTTGGGATCGTTCTCCCACTGGAGGTTGCGTTCCCGGGCGATCTCCATCGCGTGCTCGGCCTCCTGCCGGGTGGCGTAGGGGCCGAACCGGTCCTTGGCAGGGCACTCGGGGCCCTCCTCGACCTTCTTGTGCTCCAGGCAGTAGTACCACTCGCCCGGCTTGCCGACGGTCCGCTTCTTGAACAGGGCCATGACCGGCTCCTTTCGCCATCCACATGTTCCCGCATGCCCGCTGGTTAGACTCGCTGGCATGTCTGGCCAGTCGCTGCTCGTACCAGGGGAGCTCTCTCCCACCCGTTCGGTACCCGGAAACATCCGCCGCCCCGAGTACGTCGGCAAACCCGCGCCGACCCCGTACACCGGGCCCGAGGTGCAGACCCCGGAGACCATCGAGGCGATGCGGACCGCCGGCCGTATCGCCGCGCAGGCGATGGCGGAGGCCGCGAAGATCATCGCGCCGGGGGTGACCACGGACGAGCTGGACAAGGTCGCGCACGCGTACATGTGCGACCACGGGGCCTACCCGTCCACGCTCGGCTACCGCGGCTTCCCCAAGTCCCTGTGCACCAGCCTCAACGAGGTCATCTGCCACGGCATTCCGGACTCGACCGCCCTCCAGGACGGTGACATCGTCAACCTGGACGTGACGGCGTACATCGGCGGGGTGCACGGCGACAACAACGCGACCTATCTGGTCGGGGAGGTTGATGACGAGAGCCGGCTCCTTGTCGAGCGGACCCGGGAGTCCCTCGACCGGGCGATCAAGGCGGTCAAGCCCGGCCGGCAGATCAACATCATCGGCCGGGTCATCGAGTCGTACGCCAAGCGCTTCGGGTACGGCGTGGTGCGGGACTTCACCGGCCACGGCATCAGCTCGTCGTTCCACTCCGGGCTGATCATCCCGCACTACGACAGCCCGCAGGCGACGACCGTGATGCAGCCCGGGATGACCTTCACGATCGAGCCGATGCTGACGCTCGGGACGCACGAGTACGACATGTGGGACGACGGCTGGACGGTCGTCACCAAGGACCGCAAGCGGACCGCCCAGTTCGAGCACACCCTGGTGGTGACCGACACCGGCGCGGAGATCCTCACCCTGCCGTAGCCCCGCCCCGGCCCCGCCGTTCCGCCGGGCCCGTCCTCCCCCTCGGAGGGCGGGCCTTTTTCGGGTACGCTTTTACCGACAGGGTGTCGGTAACTTTACCGACGAGGCGTCGGCAAGGCATTGACTTAGGTAAGGCTTACCTTAGAGGATATTGCCCATGGACTCCTTCTCGACACTCATCCGCACCGCGTCCCACGAGCAACACGTGGCGGCGGAGACCTCGACGTTCATGAGCGATCTGCTGGGCGGCCGGCTGGGCGTGGCGGCGTACGCGCGCTACACCGAGCAGCTGTGGTTCGTGTACGACGCGCTGGAGAGCGGGGCCGCGCGGCTGGCGGCGGACCCGGTGGCCGGGCCGTTCGTGCAGCCCGAACTGTTCCGGCTGGCGGCGCTGGAGCGGGACCTCGCGCACCTGCGCGGGGCCGGGTGGCGGACGGGGCTCACGGCGCTGCCGGCCACCGAGGAGTACGCGGCCCGGGTGCGGGAGTGCGCCGAGGCCTGGCCCGCCGGCTACGTCGCCCACCACTACACCCGCTACCTCGGCGACCTCTCCGGCGGCCAGATCATCCGCGACCGCGCCGAGCGGACCTGGGGTTTCGAGAAGAAGGGCGACGGCGTCCGCTTCTACGTCTTCGAGAACATCGCGAACCCCGCCGCCTTCAAGCGCGGTTACCGCGAACTCCTCGACGCGGTCGACGCCGACGACCTGGAGAAGCAGCGCATCGTCACCGAGTGCAAGCGCGCCTTCGCCCTCAACACGGACATGTTCCGCGCGCTCGGCGAGGAGTTCCCGCTCTCCGCGTGAGGGTCAGCCGGCCACGGAGCAGAACTCGTTCGACCCCTGCCAGAAGCGGTACAGCTCCTGACCGCAGTAGCGGTCCAAGTCGTCCACGCCCAGGCCGCGCAGCAGTGCGTCGATCACGTCGAAGAACGCGCTGTTGACCGACGGCACCCACAGCAGCGCGAAGACGAAGAGCAGGCCGAACGGGGCGAACGGCTCCACCTGGCGCTTGATGTTGTACGACAGCCAGGGCTCGATCACGCCGTAGCCGTCCAGGCCCGGCACCGGCAGGAAGTTCAGGATCGCCGCCGTGACCTGGAGCAGGGCGAGGAAGGCGAGGGCGTAGCGGAAGTCGCGCGGCACGCCGTCCAGGGAGTGCAGCCAGAACGGCGCGGTGCAGACGGCGGCGAAGGCCACGTTCGTCAGCGGTCCTGCCGCCGAGATGAGGCTGTGCCGCCAGCGGCCGCGGATCCGGCTGCGCTCGATGAACACCGCACCGCCCGGCAGACCGATCCCACCCATGATCACGAACAGCACCGGGAGCACGATGCTCAGCAGGGCGTGGGTGTACTTCAGCGGGTTCAGGGTCAGGTAGCCCTTCGCGCCCACCGTGATGTCACCGCTGTGCAGGGCGGTGCGGGCGTGCGCGTACTCGTGCAGGCAGAGCGAGACGATCCAGGCCGCCGTCACGAACAGGAACACGGCGACGCCGGGCTGCTCGGCGAACCCGGACCAGGTCGCCCACCCGGTGACGGCGGTGACGGCCAGGATCCCGACGAAGACGGGACTGATCCGCCGGTCGCTGTGGCGGGTGGTGGTGGCGGTCATGGGGCGGGACTCCTGGGGCGCGTCGGTGGTGGTGGTGGCGTGCGGGGTAGACCGTACAGGTGACGGGTGAAGAACGTCCTGCGGGCGGTCGGAGGTTCCTGTCAGTCGTTACGCTGATATCGAGTCGAACGAGGAGGTGCTCATGACGATCGCAGAGGGATGGGTCGAACTGGTCCAGCGCCCCGAGAGGGATACAAGCCCGAACCCGATGCCGCGGCGCTGCCGCTGGACCAGGTTCACCCGGGTGAGAGCGAGATAAACGAGGCGTTGCTGCCCTTCGTCGTCGAAGTCGTTTCCCCGGAGAGCAGGAACCGGGACTACAACACCAGGCCGAGCCACTACGCACTGCGCGGCATTCCGGTGTACCTCATCGTCGACGTGCTCTCCGCGACCTGGACGCTCCTGACCCAGCCCGAAGACGGCACCTACCAGTGCACGCGGTCCGGCCCCTTCGGCAAGGAGATCGCCATCCCCGTAGCCGACCAGACCCTCACCCTCGACTCCTCCCAGTTCATGCGCATCTGAAACCCACAGGCGGTGTCCGGGCGTCCCCAGGGACAATGGACCCCGTGCGCTACGCGATCCTCGGCACCACCCAGGTACTCCGCCCCGACGGCACGGCCGTCCCCGTGGGCGGTTCTCGGCTGCGTGCCCTGCTGACCGTGCTCGCGCTGCGGGCCGGACGCGGGGTGCCCGCCGGGCTGCTCGTCGACGAGGTGTGGGGCGACGAACCGCCCGCCGACGCGACCGGCGCCCTCCAGGCACTGGTCGGCCGGCTGCGCCGGGCGATCGGCGCGGACGCGATCGAGTCCACCGACGGCGGCTACCGGCTCGCGGCCGCCCCCGACGACATCGACCTGCACCGCTTCGAGCGGCTCACCGGCGAAGCCCTGCGCGCGCTCGCCGACGGCGACCCCGCCAAGGCGGCGACCGTCCTCGACGACGCCCTCGCCCTGTGGCACGGCCCGGCCCTCGCCGACCTGCCCGACCGCACCGCCGAGGCGGCCCGCGTCGACGTCCGCCGCCTGGACGCGCTGCGCGCCCGCCACACCGCCGCCCTCGCCCTCGGCCACGCCGAACAGGCCCTGCCCGAGCTGACCGCCCTGTGCGACGCCCACCCCCTGGACGAGCCCCTGCAGACGCTGCGGCTGCGCGCCCTGCACAGCTGCGGCCGCACCGCCGAGGCGCTGGCCGCCTACGACGACGTACGACGCCTCCTCGCCGACCGACTCGGCTCCGACCCCGGTCCCGAACTGCGCGCTCTGCACGCCGAGTTGCTGGAGCCGGCGGCGGAGCCCGAGGAGCCGTCCCGGCCCGGCAACCTGCGCGCCCGGCTCACCTCCTTCGTCGGACGCGAGGCCGACCTGGAGGTCATCCGGGGCGACCTCGCCGGCGCCCGCCTGGTGACCCTGCTCGGGCCCGGCGGGGCCGGCAAGACCCGGCTGTCCCAGGAGGCCGCCGAGACCGTGCGGAACGCCGCCCGGGACGGGGTGTGGCTGGCCGAGCTGGCTCCCGTCGAGGATCCGGCCGACGTCCCCGAGGCCGTGCTCAGCGCGCTCGGCGCCCGCGAGACCGTGCTCTACGGCGCCGGCGCCGAGGGCATGCGGGCCGCCGCCGACCGGCACGACGACCCGGTCGAGCGGCTCGTCGACCACTGTTCCCGGCGCCGGATGCTGATCGTCCTCGACAACTGCGAGCACGTCGTCGACGCGGCGGCCGACCTTGCGGCGCAGCTGCTGGAGCGCTGCCCGGACCTGACGATCCTCGCCACCAGCCGCGAACCCCTGGGCGTCCCGGGGGAGTTGCTGCGCCCGGTGGAGCCGCTGCCCGAGCCGGTGGCGCTGCGGCTGTTCGCCGACCGGGGCGGTGCGGCCCGGCCCGGTTTCACGGTCGACGCCGACGAGGAGACCGCGGCGGCCTGCGCCGAGATCTGCCGCCGCCTGGACGGACTGCCGCTCGCCATCGAGCTGGCCGCCGCGCGGCTGCGGATGCTCACGCCCCGCCAGATAGCCGACCGGCTCGACGACCGCTTCCGCCTGCTGACCTCCGGCAGCCGTACCGTGCTGCCCCGCCAGCAGACCCTGCGCGCGGTCGTCGACTGGTCCTGGGACCTGCTCGACGCGGCCGAACGGGACGTCCTCGGCCGGCTCTCCGTCTTCGCGGGCGGCTGCGACCTGGCCGCCGCCGAGGCGGTCTGCGGCCCCGCCGCCCTCGACGCGCTCGCCTCCCTGGTCGACAAGTCCCTGGTCGTCGCCGCCCCTTCGGCCGGGCAGGGGATGCGCTACCGGCTCCTGGAGACCGTCGCCGAGTACGCCGGCGCCCGCCTCGACGAGAGCGGCGCGCGCGCCGCCGCCGCGCGCGCCCATCTGACGTACTACCGCGAACTCGCCCGCACCACCGACCCGTTGCTGCGCGGCTCCGGCCAGCGTGCCGCCGTGGCCCGGCTGGAGCTGGAGTACGAGAACCTGCGCACCGCCATCCGCCACGCCGTCGCCGCCAAGGACGAGCAGGAGGCGCTGTGCCTGGCCCACTCCCTGATCTGGTACTGGCAGTTGCGTGACAAGCGGGTCGAGACCCGCACCTGGTGCACCGACATCATGGCCCTCGGCCCGAGCCCCTTCGCCGAGCCGGTCCCGCGCGCCGAACCGGTGTGGCGGCGCCTGACCGACACTCCGCCGCCGTACACCGGAGAAGTCCTCGTCGAGGCCCGGCGCGGCATCCATCTGGCCCATCTGGCCTGTATGGACACCGAGTTGGAGGCCTGGCAGACCCCGGACGCGCAGGCCAAGATGCGTGCCGTCGTCCAGGCCTACGAGCCCGGCCAGCCGCAGACCTGCCGGGCCCCCGGCATGTTCTGGTTCTTCGCGGTGATGCTGACCGGCGGCCTGGAGCAGCTGCGCACCATCGTCGACGCCGGCGTCGAGACCTGCCGCCGTACGCCCGGCTACGAGTGGGAACTCGCCGGCGCCCTCCAGCTGCGCGCCAACGTGTTCGCCAACTTCGCCACCTCGGCCGGTGCCGCCACCCGCGACGCCGACGAGGCCCTGGAGATCTTCCGGCGCCTCGGGGACGACTGGGGCACCGCCGAGGCCTTCTCCGCGCGCGCCGAGTCCCGCGAACGCATGGGGGAGTACCGGGCGGCCGCCACCGACTACGAGGCCGCCATCGAGTGCGCCGAACGGCTCGACGCCCGCACCCAGGTCGCCGTGCTCAACGCCCGCCTCGGCATGGCGCTGCTCGAACTGGGCGAGATCGAGCGCGGTGAACGGCTGCTGCGCGTGGTCATCGCCGACAACGACAGCAGCCACAACGAGGCGATGCCCGCCGCCCGGCTCTTCCTCACGGTGTGGCTGCTGCTGACCGACCGGATCTCCGAGGCCCGCGAGCAACTCCGGCTGCTGCGCACCCAGTTCAAGATCTCGCACTTCGTCGTCTTCGACGCCATGATCCTCATCCAGGAGGCCTGGGTGGACGCCCTCGAAGGCCTCCACGCGGACGCCCTGGCCAAGCTGCGGGAGGCGATATCCCACGCCGACGACCCGCTGGCCCAGGCCGTCACCCCGCACTCCGGCTCCTCCAGCCTGACCGTCGCCGCCTTCGCCCTGGCCGGGATGGACGACGGCGCCCGTGCCCTGGACGCCGCCCGCTGTCTGGGCGCCGCCGCCGCCCTGCAGCCGCCCGGCCATGTCTCCTCCGGCATGGAACGCAGGCTGCACGGCCGCGCCGAGACCCGGGTCCGTGCCGCACTCGGCGACGCCGCCGCCTACCAGGCCGCATACGCCGAGGGCGGTGGCCTCTCCCTCGCGGAGGCCACCGCCCTGCTCTGATCCGGGCTGCCGGACGTCAGCTCTTGGTGCGGAACTTGTAGATCGCGTACGGTGCCGCCACCGCCGTGATCCCCACCGACCAGGCCAGCGTGATCCACAGGTCGTGGGCGACCGGGCCGCCGATCATCAGCCCGCGGGCCGCGTCGGCGAGCGTGGACAGCGGGTTGTAGTCGGTGAAGGCCTGCAGCCAGCCCGGCATCGACTGCGTCGGCGCGAAGATCGACGAGCCGAACTGCAGCGGGAACAGCACCAGGAACCCCATCGCCTGCACGGACTGCGCGCTCTTCAGGATCACGCCCAGGGTGAGGAACACCCACATGATCGAGGAGGCGAACACCGCGGACAGGCCCACGGCGGCGAACAGCCCGCCCCAGTGGGTGATGTGGAACCCGACCAGCACGGCGACGACCATCAGCACGGCGGTCGCGAACAGCATCCGCACCAGCTCGACGGAGATCTTCGCGAACAGCACCGAGCCGCGCCCGATCGGCAGCGACCGGAACCGGTCCATCACACCGGAGTTGAAGTCCTGGCTGAACCCGGTGCCGACGCCCTGCGAGAGCGTCATGCTCATCATCGCGATCATGCCGGGGATGACGTACTGGACGTAGCCGTCCTGGCCGCCGCCGAGGGCCTGCCCGATCGAGCCGCCGAAGACGTACACGAACAGCAGCGTGAAGACGACCGGCATCAGCAGGGCGTCGAACATGGACTCCGGGTCCTGCCGGATCCACAGCAGGTTGCGGCGGATCAGGGCGCCGGTGTGCCGCAGGTGCCCGCGCAGCGGGATCCGGGCGTCGGCGGTGGCCGGGGTGACGGCCGGGGTGGTGGTGACGGCGCTCATACGGTGACCTCCTCGCGGTCGTCGGCGGGCGTGGCGTCCTGCGGGGCACTGGCGCGGTGGCCGGTGAGGGACAGGAAGACCTCGTCCAGGCTGGGCAGTTCGGTGACGATGGAGCTGATGGTGATACCGCGGGCGGTGACGGCGCCGACCACGGCGGTCAGCTGCTCGTCGCTGAGGATCGGCACCAGCAGGGTGCCCTGCTCGGCGTCCACGGTCGTGCCGGCGAGCCCGGTGATCCCCAGCTCGTCGATCATGGCGGCGAGCGGCCGCACCTGGAGCGGGTCGACCGGCTTCACCCGCAGCGTCCGTCCGCCGACCTTGGCCTTGAGCTCCTCCACCTTGCCGCCGGCGATGACCTTTCCGCGGTCCACGACGGTCAGCTCGGAGGCGAGCTGCTCGGCCTCCTCCATGTACTGGGTGGTCAGCAGCACGGTCACGCCCTCGCCGACCATCGCCTTGACCTCGTCCCACACCTCGTTGCGGGTGCGCGGGTCGAGACCGGTGGTCGGCTCGTCCAGGAACAGCACCTGGGGGTGCCCGATCATCGAGGCGGCGAGGTCCAGCCGGCGGCGCATGCCGCCGGAGTAGGTGCCGGCCGGGCGCTTGGCGGCGTCGGTCAGCGAGAACCGCTCCAGCAGCTGGTCGGCCCGGGCCCGGGCGTCCTTGCGGGACAGGTCGAGCAGCCGCCCGATCATGTAGAGGTTCTCCCAGCCCGGCAGCTTCTCGTCGACCGAGGCATACTGCCCGGTCAGCCCGATCACCCGGCGCAGCTGGCGGGGCTGGCGCAGGACGTCGTAGCCGGCGACGGTCGCCTGCCCGGCGTCGGGCTTCAGCAGGGTGGACAGAATCCGGACGATGGTCGTCTTGCCGGCCCCGTTCGGCCCGAGGACACCCATCACGGTGCCCTCGCGGACGTCCAGATCAACTCCGTCGAGAGCCTTGGTGTCGCCGTAGTGCTTCACCAGCCCCCGTACGGTCACGGCGGTGTTGTCGATTCGCGTCATGGGGAGAACCGTGCCAGGCCCCACCGACAAACCGCCGACAGGCCGCCGACACCGGGTTACGTCCTGCCGACAACCCGCCTACGAGCCCCCGACACCGGGCGGCGTACCGTGCCCGCCATGACCGTCCTCGCTGCTCAGCCCATCGGCACCGACCGGCTGGACCTGCTGCCACTGCGTGTCGGGCACGCCGGGGAGATGGCCGCGGTGCTGTCCGACCCGGCCCTGCACACCTTCACCGGCGGTATCCCGGACACCCCCGAGGCCCTGCGCTCGCGCTACCGGCGCCTCACCGCGGGCTCCCCCGACCCGGCCGTCTCCTGGCTGAACTGGGTGATCCGGCTCCGCGCCGAGTCGTGTCTGACGGGCACGGTGCAGGCGACGGTCGCCGGCCCGGTCGCCGAGATCGCGTGGGTGGTGGGGACCCCGTGGCAGGGCCGCGGCATCGCCACCGAGGCGGCCCGCGCCCTGGTCGCCTGGCTCACCCGCCAGCCCGTACACACCGTCATCGCCCACATCCACCCCGGCCACAGCGCCTCCGCCGCGGTCGCCAGGACCGCCGGCCTCACCCCCACCGACGCATGGCACGACGGCGAGATCCGCTGGCACCGCGAAACAACCCCATCCCCCTGCTGACGACGCCCGACCGCACCACGCCCCCCCGTCCACCGCAACCATCAATTGAGCAACCACGACGGCGAGCAACCACCTCCGCGAGAGCGCGCGCCGGTTTAGGCGCAAAGAGGGGCCGGCCGGCCCGCCGACGGGGGAAGATCGGCGGGCCGGCCGTGGTGTTTCCGCAGTGGCTCTAGTGGACGGAGTGCTCCTCCAGCGGGAACGTTCCGCCGACGACGTCCTCGGCGTAGGCGCGGGCCGCGTCGCCCATGACCGCGCGCAGGTCCGCGTACTTCTTCACGAACTTCGGCACCCGGCCCGAGGTCAGGCCGAGCATGTCCGTCCAGACCAGGACCTGTGCGTCGGTCTCGGGACCGGCGCCGATGCCGACCGTCGGGATGTGCAGCACCCGGGTCACCTCGGCCGCCAGCTCCGCCGGGACCAGTTCGAGTACGACCGCGAACGCGCCCGCGTCCTGGACCGACTTGGCGTCGCGCAGCAGCTGCTGGGCGGCCTCCTCGCCGCGGCCCTGCACGCGGTAGCCCATCGCGTTGACGGACTGCGGGGTCAGGCCGATGTGCGCCATCACCGGGATGCCGGACTCGACGAGGAGCCGGATCTGGTCGTGCGAGCGCTCGCCGCCCTCCAGCTTGACCGCGCCGACACCCGCCTCCTTCACCAGCCGGGTCGCCGAGCGCAGCGCCTGCACCGGGCCCTCCTGGTAGGAGCCGAAGGGAAGGTCGCCGACGATGAGGGCGCGCTGGGTGCCGCGGACGACGGCCGCCGACAGCATCGTCATCTCGTCCAGGGTGACGGGCACCGTCGACTCGTACCCGAGGTGGCAGTTGCCCGCCGAGTCGCCGACCAGGAGCACCGGGATCCCGGACTCGTCGAAGACGGAGGCGGTCATCGCGTCGTACGCGGTGAGCATGGGCCACTTCTCGCCGCGTTCCTTGGCGAGGGCGATGTCGCGGACCGTGATGCGGCGGGTGCCCTTCCCCCCGTACAGCGTCCTGCTGCCGTCGGAGGGGCTGTTCTGCACAGGCTGGGCAGCCGAGAGCTGCGTCATGGCAACGGCTCCTTCAAATCATCTCGAGGCACCCTGACGGTGTCCCCGGATCGCATCCATGGTGGCACTTCGTGCCGTCCTCGGCCAGAGGACCGCCGTGTGATCCATCGGTCACCCGCCTTGCGTAAGGCCTCGGTAAAGGAATTCAGATACGAGACGGGGCCGTATTGAAATGGGCCTAGGCTCGTCGCCATGACAACTCCTGCCGACCACGCTCCAACCGGCCCGCGCATACCCGAGGAGGTGCACCGGCGCCGCTGGGCGATCCTCGGCGTGCTCATGTTGAGCCTGCTGATCGTGGTGCTCGACAACTCGATCCTGAACGTCGCCGTCAAGACCATCTCCACCCCGGCCCCGGTCGGCCTCGGCGCCACCCAGAGCCAGCTGGAGTGGGCGATCAACGCCTACACCCTGGTCTTCGCGGGCCTGCTGTTCACCGCCGGCCTCATCGGTGACCGGCTCGGCCGCAAGAAGGTGCTGATCGGCGGCCTCGTCGTGTTCGGGCTAGGATCCGCGCTGGCCGCCGAGTCCGGCTCCCCGGGCGAGCTGATCACCTACCGCGCCCTGATGGCTCTCGGCGCCGCCTTCGTGATGCCCGCCACCCTCGCCGTCCTGATGAACGTCTTCGAACGTCAGGAACAGCCCAAGGCCATCGGCATCTGGGCCGGCGGCGTCGGCCTCGCCATCGCGATCGGCCCGATCACCGGCGGTGTGCTGCTCGACCACTTCTGGTGGGGCTCGGTCTTCCTCGTCAACGTACCGATCGTGATCGTCGCGCTCGCGCTGATGGTGTGGCTGGTGCCCGACTCGCGCGACCCGCGTCCGGGCCGCCTCGACCCCGTCGGCGTGGTGCTCTCCGTCGTCGGTCTGGTCCTGCTGGTCTACGGCATCATCAAGGGCGGCGAGCTGGCCGACTTCACCGACGCCAAGGTGCTCGCGACCATCGCCGCCGGGGTCGTGGTCCTCGCCGGCTTCGTGATCTTCGAGATGCGCAGCGACCATCCGTCCCTGGACGTCACCTACTTCAAGAACAAGGTGTTCTCGGCCGCCATGGCCGCCATCGCGCTGGTCTTCTTCGCGCTGATGGGCGTGACCTTCTTCTCCGTCTTCTACACCCAGAGCGTGCGCGGCTACTCGCCGCTGCAGTCCGGTCTGCTGCTGCTCCCGCTGGCCCTCGCCCAGCTCATCTTCGCGCCGCGGGCCCGGCTGGTCGTGGACCGGATCGGCAACAGGGCCACCACCACCGGAGGCCTGGTGCTGATCGCGGCGATGCTGGGCATGTTCGCCACCTTCGAGGCCGACACCCCGATCTGGCTCCTGGAGGTCGTCTTCTTCCTGATGGGCACCGGCATGGCGCACATCATGACGCCGACCTCGGTCGTCATCATGCAGGCCCTGCCCCGGGAGAAGGCCGGTTCCGCCTCCGCGCTCAGCAACACCTTCCGCCAGGTCGGCGGCGCCCTCGGCATCGCCGTCCTCGGCTCGGTGCTGTCGACGTCGTACCGCAACAGCATCGAGGGCAAGCTCGGTGCGCTGCCGCCCGGGCTGCGCGGGACCGCCGGCGAGTCCATCGAGGCGACGCTGGGTGTTGCCCAGAAGCTCGGCGCGCAGGGCAAGGCCCTGGTCACGCCCGCCAACGACGCCTTCCTGCACGCGATGCACATGACCGCCCTGTGCGGTGTCGGTGTCGCGCTGATCGGTGCCGTCGTCACGGCCCTCTTCCTGCCGGGCAAGCCGCCGGCCGGTCAGCAGGGCGATCGGGAACAGGAGTTGGTCGCCGCCGCGGAGTGAGCGGACGCACGATAAAGCACGGATCCACGGGGGGAGGCTTGGGCTGCGGGAGAATGACCGCAGCCAGTGAGAGGACGGTATGACGTGAGGCTTGCCGACAGTCGGCCCCGGTCCGTGGGTCCCGCCCGGGGCCGGCCCCGCAGCGAGGCGGTGGAGAGCGCCATCCTGGAAGGGGTCATGAAGCTCCTGGAGGACGGTGTTCCGCTCGCCGAGCTGTCCATCGAGCGGATCGCCCGGACCGCCGGCGTCGGCAAGGCCACCATCTACCGCCGGTGGAACGGCAAGGAGGAGCTCTTCGTCGACGTCATGCGCGCCGCCGAGCCCCCCGACCCCGAACTCCCCGGCACCTCCATGCGCGACGACCTCGTCGTCCTGCTCGAATCGCTGCGCCGGCGCGGGCTGATGAACCGTTCGTCGGCGATCCTGCACAACGTCTACGCCCAGATGAAGAGCAGCCCCCGCATCTGGAACGCCTACCACGTCAACGTCGTCAACCCGCGGCGCGAACTCGGCAAGGAAGTGCTGCGCCGGGGCCAGCGCAACGGCGAACTCCGCGCCGACATCGACGTCGACCTGGCCAACGACATGTTCACCGGCCCGATGCTGCTCAGGGCCATCCTGCGCCCGGACGCGGAACTCCCCGAGGGCATGGCCGAACAGATCGTCGACTCGGTACTGGCCGGTCTACGGCCCGTCAGCTCACCGGACCCGCAGCTGCCGCCGCAGCCGTGAGGGCTCTTGTCGCCGTCGGCGGAATGTGCTCGTTTCGTCACAGTCCATCCCGACCCGGCGGTAACCGGAACCCCTTCGGCCGGTGTGTTCGTCCTCGTCTTCCGTACGGCCGTCATGTGACGGCGGGATCGGAGCCGATCATCCCCTAGGGTCGTATCCCGGGGGACGACGGTGTGCACAGCAGGTTGTGAGGCAGACGGTATGGCGCAGCAGGCGTACATGACGGAGACGGACAACGGCGGCTCGGGGCCCGAGCGTCGGGGAGACCGGTTCCGGCGCCTGGTGAACCGACTGCTGGCGGGCTGGCGCGACGATCCACGCATCTGGCGCCGGGGCGTCGTCCTCGCCGTCATCGCGCTGCTGCTGGCCGGCGTGATGCTGATGCACTCCCGCATCCCCAACGCCATCGGCAACCTCGGCAGTCTCACCGAGACGTTCCTGCCCTGGCTGGGCCTGCTGATCCCGGTGCTGGTGCTGCTCGGCGTCCTGCGCAAGTCGGCGACCGCGCTCATCGCCGTCCTGCTCCCGGCGATCGTCTGGCTGAACCTGTTCGGCGGACTGCTCACCGACAAGTCCGGCACCGGCGGCGACTTCACGGTCGCCACGCACAACGTGAACGCCGAGAACCCCGACCCGACCGGCACCGCCGACCAACTCGCCGCGTCCGGCGCCGATGCGGTGGCCCTGGAGGAGCTGACGGCGTCGGCCGTACCGGCGTACGAGAAGGCGCTGGCCTCGACGTACAAGTACCACGCGGTCGAGGGCACCGTGGGGCTGTGGAGCAAGTACCGGCTGACCGGCGTGAAGGCCGTCGACATCAAGCTCGGCTGGACGCGCGCGATGCGGGCCACGGTCGCCACGCCGGAGGGGGCCCTCGCGGTCTACGTCGCCCATCTCCCCTCGGTCCGGGTCAAGATGAACGCCGGGTTCACCGCCCGGCAGCGGGACAAGAGCGCGGACGCGCTGGGCGAGGCCATCGCCGACGAGAGCCTGCCGCGGGTGATCCTCCTGGGCGACCTCAACGGCACCATGAATGACCGTTCCCTCAAAGGCGTGACCTCGCAGATGCGCTCCACGCAGGGTGCCGCGGGCAGCGGGTTCGGGTTCAGCTGGCCGGCCGCGTTCCCGATGGCCCGTATCGACCAGATCATGGTGAAGGGCGTGGAGCCGGAGAGCTCCTGGACCCTGCCGAGGACGGGCAGTGACCACCTCCCCATCGCCGCCCGTGTGAACCTGACCACATCGGATTCGTAGAAGCCCCTGGTCAGGCCGGTGCGATCGCCTTTGTAAGGACAATCGGACACCGCACGGTAACCTGCCGGAATACTGGGCCTGGGATGCTTTGTTCCGTAGATGAACTTAAACACGTCCACACGGAACCCCGCTCCCCGAAAGGCACAGCCCGCCATGCCCCTGGCCCTGCTCGCCCTGGCCGTCGGCGCTTTTGGTCTCGGCACCACCGAGTTCGTGATGATGGGCCTGCTGCCCGACGTCGCCGACGACCTGCACATATCGATCCCCACCGCCGGCCACCTGGTCTCGGCGTACGCGCTCGGCGTCGTCATCGGCGCCCCGCTCCTCGCCGCGCTGACCGCGCGCATGCCCCGCCGCACGGTCCTCATCTCGCTGATGGCCCTGTTCGTGGCGGGCAACGCGCTGTCGGCCCTGGCCCCCACGTACGACTGGCTGCTCGCCGCCCGCTTCCTGAGCGGCCTGCCGCACGGGGCCTTCTTCGGCGTCGGCGCGGTGGTCGCCACCAACCTGGTGGCACCGGAGCGCAAGGCCCGCTCGGTCTCCCTGATGTTCATGGGCCTGACGGTCGCCAACATCGCGGGCGTTCCCGTCGCCACCCTCATGGGACAGCACCTGGGCTGGCGGGCGACCTTCCTGGGCGTGAGCCTGATCGGCGTCGCCGCGATGGCCGCGGTCGCGCTGCTGATCCGCGGGGCCGACGCCCCGGCCCCGGTCTCCGGCCTGCGCGGCGAACTGACCGCCCTGCGCTCCCTGCCGGTCTGGCTGGCCCTCGCCACGACGGTCGTCGGCTTCGGCGCGCTCTTCTCCGCGTACAGCTACATCACGCCGATGCTGACGGACTCCGCCGGGTACGCCGACTCCGACGTGACCCTGCTGCTGGCGCTCTTCGGCGTCGGCGCCACCGCCGGCAACCTGGTCGGCGGCCGCCTCGCCGACCACGCGATGCGCGGCACGCTCTTCGGCGGCCTGGCCTCCATGGTCGCGGTGCTGCTCCTCTTCCCCGTCCTGATGCACGCGCAGTGGAGCGCGGCCCTGGCGGTGACGCTGCTCGGCGTGGCGGCCTTCATCACCGGCTCCCCGCTCCAGCTGATGGTCATGGAACGCGCGGCGGCGGGCCCTTCCCTCGCCTCCTCCGCCAACCAGGCGGCCTTCAACCTCGCGAACGCGGGCGGAGCGTGGATCGGCGGCGTCGCCCTGGCGGCGGGCTTCGGCGTCACCTCCCCGTCTTTGGCGGGGGCGGCGCTCGCGGTCCTGGGCCTGGGCGTGGCGAGCGTGGCGTTCGCGGTGGACCGGCGGCGCGATGTCCCCTCGACGGGCCGCGAGCGGGTGGTCGCCTCGCACGTCCCGGAGCCTGTGGAGCCGGTGCATTCCTGACGCACCGCTCCTGACACCCGACACCACACCGCGCGCCCCGGATTTCCGGGGCGCGCGGTGCTTGTGCGGCGGGCCTTCGGCCCGGACAGGCCCTAGGCCCGCTCGAAGGTGCCGTACATGGTCGCCCTCGCGATGGCGTGGCTGAACAGGAGGAAGTCCATGTAGGCGGGGGTCGATCTCTCGGACACCTCCAGTTCTGCCACGCCGACGGCATGCACGACGAGGAAGTAGCGGTCCGGACCGTTGCCCGGAGGCGTCGCCGGACCGAGGTACCTGCTGTAGCCGGCGTCGTTGGGCAGCGTCACCGCGCCGCCGGGCAGATCCCTGCCGTCTCCCGCCCCGGCCGGCAGATCGGTCACGGAGGCGGGCAGGTTGGCCACGGCCCAGTGCCAGAAGCCCGAAGCGGTAGGCACATCGGGGTCGAACATCGCCACCGTGAAACTCCGCGTCTCCTCGGGAAACCCGGACCAGCTCAGCTGCGGCGAGACGTCCTGTCCGCCCGCGCCCAGGATGCCGCTCACCTGTTCGTCGGCCAGTCGCCCGCCGTCGGCCAGGGATTCGGAGGACAACGAGAAGGTCCTGATCGGCGGCACGAAATCGTATGGCCCGTATGGTTTGATCATGGCAATCCCTACAATCCTTCGGATATTGACCGGCGCGAGCTACTGGACCCTGAAGGACGGGCACCGCCATCCCGCCGGCTACTGGGCCGAGGAGTTCGGGGCACCTACGGCGTGCTCACCGACGCCGGACACGAGGTCACCGTGGCAACTCCGGGCGAGGTGGTCCCCGTTGTGGACCCGATGAGCCTGAGGCCCGGGATGACGGGCGGTGGCGGTCTACTGGGGCACTGCTGCGAGACGCACGCGCTTCCGGCAAACCGCTCGGCATCGTCTGTCACGCCCCGGCGGGCATTCTGGCGACCCGTGACGCAAACGGCGAACCTCTTCACAGGGCGAACCCCGCGTCCTCGGGTCCTCTCGCCGAGGAACTCGTCAAGGCTCTCTCCTGAGGCCGCGGAGCAACTCTGGGCAGAGCAACTCCGGAGGGCACGGTCGACGGCGGGCAGCCCGGTGATCGCCTGGCTGCCCGCCGCGGGGTTCATCCGAAGACGATGACCTGACGTCCGACGACGTCGCCATGGCCCAGGGCGTCCAGGTTCTCGTTGATGTCCTCGAGCTTGACCTTGGTGACGTTGTGCTTCACCAGGCCGGCTTCGGAGAGCGAGAGCACCTCGACCAGGTCCAGGTGGTTGCCCCAGAAGGAACCGAGATAGGACAACTCCGTCCCCACGAAGGGGAACTGGCGGTGTTCCACGCGCTGGCTCATGAGGCCGACGGCCGCCAGTGCCCCTTCGGGGCCGAGCAGGTCGAACCCCATGGAGATGGATGCCTCGCTGCCGACGCAGTCCAGGATGGCGTCGACCGTCCGACGGCCCGTGAGCCTCTCCAGTTCCTCCTGGATGGCCTCGGTGGACCTGTTCCTGACGTTGATCCCGTGGTCCGCGCCGTTCTCCTTCGCCACGTCCAGTTTGCCGTCCGTGCGCGCGAACGCCACCACGGTCGCGCCGCCTCCGAGCAGCTTCGCGTACTGGATCGCGTAGCTTCCCAGCCCGCCGATGCCCGTGACGGCGACGGTCCGCCCGGGACCCAGCTTGCCCGCGTCCCGGAGCTTCCTCATCCCCCGGTACGGGGTCATGCCCGCGTCGGTCATGGGGGCGAGGACCTCGGGTGCTTTCGCGGCCTCCTCCGAGACCGGGATCGCGTGGCGGCACTCCACGGCCATGTACTCGGCGAAGCCGCCGGGAGGACCGAACCCCACCCACCGGCCGTCGCCGCTGCACAGCTGTTCGTTGCCTTCCCGGCACTGCCGGCACGTGCCGTCTCCCCAGCTGGGATTGACGACGACCATGTCGCCCTCCGAGTAGCCCACCGTCGAGGGCACGCCGCTGCCCAGTCCCGCCACCCGGCCCGTCACCTCGTGACCGGGGATGTAGGGCAGGTCCACCGGGAACGGGCCCTCGAAGTAGCCCTCCAGGAGCTGGTAGTCGCTTCGGCACATGCCGGTCGCGGCGACCTTCAGGAGAATCTCGTCCGGCCCGGGCTCGGGCACCGGGACCTCTTCGATCCGAAGGGGTTCCTTGTATCCGTACATCCGGGCTGCCTGCATCTGCGTCATGACTGCCTCGCTCTCGCCGACGAGCGGAAAGCGGCTCGGGCCGGGCGGCGTGGGCAGGGGCGTTCCGCCGTCGGTCACCGCGGCCGTCGGCCGCCGCTGCGGATATCCCCACGATAGGGCAAATGGGTGAATTGCCGCCCTTGTCGCACGGGCATAGCGTGGATTAACGGCTATGGCAACGACGAGTCCCGTGACGGGTGAGGTCCTCAGGAGAAGGAGGTCGAGAGCGTCGGCGCGATGATCACCGCGGAGATGGGCAAGACCTTCCGTGCGGCGGAGACGGAAGTGGCCAAGTGCGTGCACGGACTGCGTTTCTACGCCGCCGAGGGCCCGGGTTCCTGCGGGATCCGGACGGGGACGGCGGGCGCGTGGGCGCGAAGCAGACGTTCGTGTCGGACCAGCCGATCGGTGTGGTCCTCGTTCGAACCTGTGGAGCGAGGACGAGGCCGATCGCGAACTGTTCGTCCGCGACGTGCAGTCGGGCATGGCCTTCATCAACGGCAACACGACCAGTTGCCCCGAGATCCCCTTCGGCGGCGTCAAACGGAGCGGCTACGGACGCGCGTTGTCCGACCTCGGCATGCGGGAGTTCATGAACGCCAAGACGGTCGGACGAGCCCGTCGAGGTGCCCGGCCTCGGCACGTACCCGCGCCACCTCCTCGCGAACACCATGGCGTTCAACGTCTTCTGCCACCTGCGCAACGACATGCTCGCCCCGGACGGCCCGCTCCCGTTCACCCTGCCGGAACCGACCGACGGCCAGGCCGCCCCCGCCGTCGACTTCATGCTCGCCGGTCTGCCCCAGATGCAGGGCCCCGAACTCACCGCCACCGTCGACCGCCCCCTCGTCCTCGACCTGACCGGCCCGGGCGCCACCACCGTCACCATCCACCCCGCGACCGGACCGGACGAACTCCTGACCGTGGCACCCGGCGCGGACGCCACCACCCAGATCCACAGCACGGCCCTCGACTTCATCGCCTGGGCCACCACCCGCAAACCCTGGCGCGACCGCTGCCGCATCACGGGGTACACCTCCACCGCGACGCCGTTCCTCGACCGCCTCGACATCATCCGACCTTCGGGGTGCCGTGTGCCGCGGGCCTGGTGCTGTCGGTCAGCGGGAGGCGGGGAGTGGCGCTCTCTGGTTCAAGAGCGGCCACAGCAACGAAGACGGCGCCGGCGTAACGCGAAGGGGCGTGGGGTCTCCGAAGAAAGACCCCACGCCCCTCGGTCAAGCCGTGCAGCGTGTCAGTGCTTGCGGAACGACTCCACGTACCCACCGGCCGGCGAGCCCACGCCCGTCACGTCGTCGTAGCCCTTCACCGCGGACAGGGAGCTGTCCTTGCCGAGGCTGCGGACCGAGGTCAGCAGGCCGTCGGTGGCGTCGAAGGCGTTGGCGAAGTCGACGCGGGCCACGGCGAGGCCGGAACCGGTCGGGTTGTCGGTGACGTCGTGGAAGACGCCCTTCTTGCCGTACTTGGCGTAGATCGACGGGTTGGCGAAGCCGAGGGCCTTGCCGCCGGCCGCCTCCTGGGCGAGCGCCTGGACCGCCGCGATGGTCGGCGCCGCCAGCGACGTGCCGCCGATGCGGTACTCGCTGTACTGCTGCGACCCGTCGGGGAAGGTCTGGGTCTGGCCGACCAGGAACCCGGTGTTGGGGTCGGCGATCGCCGAGATGTCCGGGACCACGCGGTTGCCGGAGGCGCTGTTCGCCGTCGCGAGGGAGTTCGGGACGACGCCCTTCTGGTAGTACGGCTCAGCGACCGTCGCGCTGGTGCCGCCGCCCGCGCCCGAGGTGAAGGCACCCGGGAAGGACGTCCAGCTCTTGCCGTCGTCCGACAGGGTCGCCTTCTCGGTGCCCCAGCCGGTCTCCCACAGGTACTTGTCGCCCTTGCCGACGGCGAGCGAGGTACCGCCGACCGCCGTCACCCACGCCGAGTTGGCCGGGGTGTCGACCTGCTTCGTCCCGGTGTTGGCGACCTCGTCGCCGTTGTCGCCGGAGGAGAAGTAGAAGCCGATGCCCTGCACCGCGCCCAGCTGGAAGACCTGGTCGTAGGCGGCCGCGAGGTCCGGGGTCTGGTTGGCCTCGATGTCGCCCCAGGAGTTGGAGACGATGTCGGCCAGGTGGCTGTCGACGATCTTGCTGAGCGAGTCCAGCAGGTCGTCGTCGTAGCAGGAGGCGGCGCCCACGTAGGTGACGTCCGCGTCCGGCGCGACCGCGTGCACGGCCTCGACGTCGAGGGTCTCCTCGCCGTACCAGCCGGCCGCCGAGCACTCCTCGGTCTTCGTGTACGTGCCCGGCAGCACCTGGTGCAGCTGGCTGGTCTTCCAGGCCGCGTCGCCGTTCTTCTTGGCGTAGGTGCCGGCGTCGAAGGCGATGGTCGGCGAGGCGTACGCGTCGGTGATCGCGACGCGGACCTTCTTGCCGGTGTACTTGCCGGCGCCGTAGGCGGCCCGCAGCTGCTTGCCGGTGTAGCCCTTGATGGCGTACGGGATCTTCGATCCGTAGGCCGACGGCAGCGTGCTCGCGGTGTTCGAGCCGTAGTACGACGAGAACGGGCCGGCGTTCTTGAACACGGCGTCCGGGGGCGGCAGCGTGTCGGCGTGGGTGGCCTTGTGCGGCGCGCTGTCCAGGCCGGTGACGGTGAGGATGGAGCTGCTCACGGCCGCCGGCACCGACGCGGTCTGCACCGGCGCGCGGTAGGTCTTCGAGCCCTTGGCGTAGTTGTGCAGCTGGGTGCCGAACGCCTGCTCGACGGCGGACACGTCACCGGAGACGGCTATGTAGTGCTGGGTGACCTCGGTGACCTTCAGGCCGGACGCGGCCAGCCAGGACTTGACGGTCTTCACCTGGGCCGCGGTGGCGCCGAAGCGGGCCTGCGCCTGCTTGGCGCTGAGGTACTTGCCGTAGAGCGGCGAGCTGGGGTCGGACACCGCCTTCGCGTAGGCCGCGAGGCCATTGGCGTTCCGGCCGGCCAGGTAGACCCGGGCCTTGACCTGGGCGCTGTTGGCGGTGGCGCCCTTGTCCGCCTTGGCCGTGGCCCAGGTGGGCTTGGTGCCCTTCAGGGTGTCACGGGCCGGGCTGTCCGCGGCGTGCGCCGCGGGTATGCCGAGTGCGAGCGCGCCGGCGATCATCGGCAGTGTCGCTGCCATGCTCACGCTGGCCCGCACCTTGGCACGGTTCGATCTCATACTGCCCCCTGCTATGCGGTTCGACGCATGGAGTGGTCGGTCAGGCGTGATCATCAGGAGGCCAGCGGCGGAACGGCCCGTGAATGGATCACACGATGGGGGTCACTCTTGCGGTGAACTGTTCATGCCAGGGGAATGAAAAGGCCAAGGAAACCCCAAGGGGGCGTTGATTAGGGGCCTTTGGCCGGATTTCGGCCCCGTACCAAACGTTACGGATCGATTGCGATTGCCCGTAAGCCCTTGCGGTGCCGTTAAGTCGACAAATCCCCCACCCTGTACGCCGGTTCAGTCGCGCGGCTCGGCGCCCCGCTCCTTCAGCATCTGGGCCATCGTCGTCAACTCCGACTGCTGCGCGTCCACCATGCCCTGGGCGAGGTTCTTCTCCACCGCGACGGTGCACTTGGCCACACACCCCTCGGCCATGTGGATACCGCCCTTGTGATGGTCCGTCATCAGCTGCAGATAGAAGATCTCCGCCTGCTTGCCGTTCAGGGTCCCCAGCTTCTTCAGCTCGGTGTTGGTCGCCATGCCCGGCATCAGCGCACCGTCCTTGCCGGAGGCCATGTCGCCCATGCCCATCCAGGTCATCGGCGGATCGGCCGACACCTTCGGCAGCCCCCACAGGTCCAGCCAGCCCAGCAGCATGCCACGCTGGTTGGCCTGCGTCTGCGCGATGTCGTAGGCGAGGCGCCGTACGTCGGTGTCCTTCGTGCGGTCGCGCACGATGTACGACATCTCGACGGCCTGCTGGTGATGGACCGCCATGTCCCGCGCGAACCCCGCGTCCGCCGAGTCGGCGCTCGGGACCGCACTGTCGCCGCCGCTGTCCTCGCCGGCGACCGCGTAGGTGATCGCGCCGGCCGCGACCAGCACCGCCACCGCGGAGCCCGCGATGAGCACCGACCGCATCACTGGCCCTTACCGCCCGTGCACGCGGCACCCGGCTCCGGCGTCTGCTTGCCCTGCACGAACTCCTCGAGGAACTTGCCCACGTTCGGGTCGTCGGCCCCGGTGACGGTGCGCTGGTGCGCCCACGCCGTCATCATGATCGGGTCCTTCTGCTTGTCGTCCGGGCTCATCAGCGTGTACGGCGTCTGCTTCACCTTCGCCGCGAGCGCGTCGACGTCGGCCTTCTTCGCCTTGCTGGTGTACGTCACCCAGACCGCGCCGTGCTCCAGCGCGTGCACGGCGTTCATGTTGTCGATCGCCTTGGTGTAGACGTCGCCGTTGCAGTTCTGCCAGACCGGGTTGTGGTTGCCGCCCACCGGGGGCTCGGTCGGGTAGTGCACGGTCGTCGTGACGTGCGTCCGGCCCAGCGTGCCCTTCCAGGTGTTCACCCCGTCCTTGCCGGCCACGAAGTGCCCCGAGGTCTTCGCGTCGGCCGCCGCGGAGTCGTCACCGGACTGCTTCTTCACCAGCACCACACCGCCGACCACGAGGCCGGCGACGACCACCACGCTCGCGGCGATCGTGAGGATCCGGCCGCGACGCTCACGCGCCTGCTCGGCGCGCCGCATCTCCTCTATGCGCGCCTTGCGCTCGGCGCTGTTGCTCTTCTTCGCGGAACCCATGGGATGTGTCCTTCTGGGGGAAAGGGGCGTGGAAGGTGGGGCCCGCTGATCGTAATGGGGGAGATGGGGCCGACCGTAGGGAGGACACAGGAAAGACCTGGAAATGCCGGTGATTCGACAGGAAACCGATAATTTGAACGGTGGATGCGTATTACCTACGCTGGCCGGCATGAGGCTGTTGCGCTCCACCGACCTCGCCCTGCGGCTCCTGATGCGGCTCGCCGTCGCGGGCGAGCCCAGCCCCACGACCCGCGAGGTCGCCGGGGACATGGACGTGCCGTACACGCACGCCGCGAAGGTGGTCGCCGAACTGCAGCACCTGGGACTGGTCGACGCCCGGCGCGGCCGGGGCGGCGGGCTCACGCTCACCGAGAAGGGCCGTACCGCCTCGGTGGGCACGCTCGTCCGCACCTTCGAGGGCGACGGCGACGTCGTCGACTGCGAGGGCACCACTCCTTGCCCCCTCCACTCCGCCTGCCGCCTCCGGGGCGCCCTGCGCCGGGCCCAGGAGGCGTTCTTCGCGACCCTGGACCCGGTGACGGTGGCGGACCTCGTACGGGAGCCGACGGGGCCGCTGCTGCTGGGGATCTCGCGGCGGCCGCACGACGGCTGACGTCGCTCCTCAGTCCTGCCGGGCCAGCCACAGGTCCGGCCCGAACACCTCGTAGTGGATGTCGGCCGGGGCCACGCCCTTCGCGAGCAACTGGGCCCGGACGGCGCGCATGAAGGGGAGCGGGCCGCACAGGTACGCGCGCGTGTCCGGTCGTACGGCGATGTCCGCCCGGCCGAGATCGACCCGGCCGGTACGGCTGTCCGGGCCGGCGTCGCGTTCGTAGAAGAAGTGGACCGCCGCGTCCGGGAGCTTCGCCGCGCAGGCCGTGTGGTCGGCGCGCAGGGCGTGGTCGGCGGGGGAGCGGTCGCCGTGCACGACCGTCACCGGGGCGTCGTGGCCGTCGGCCGCGAGGGCGGCCAGCATCGCCACCATCGGGGTGACACCGATGCCGGCGGAGGCGAGGAGGAGGGGCCGGTCGCCGGCGCCGCCGAGGACGAGGTCGCCGTACGGCTCGGAGAGTTCCAGTACGTCGCCTTCGTGCACGCGCGCGTGCAGGTGGTTCGAGACCTCGCCGTCGGGTGCCGCGGTGTCGCCGGCCACCCGCTTGACGCTGAACTGGCGGACCGACTCGCCCGGCGCCCCGGAGAGGCTGTACTGGCGTATCTGGCGGGCGCCGTCGGCAAGCGTGACGCCCACGGAGACGTACTGTCCGGCCCGGAAGCCGCGGACCGCCCCGCCGTCCGCCGGCCGCACTCGGAAGGTGACCACGTCCGCGGTCTCCGTGACCCGCTCGACGACCTCCCAGGGCCGGGGGCCGGACTCGCCGCTCTCCTCGTACAGCCGCTTCTCGATCGCGACGAGGGCGTTCGCCATCAGCCAGTAGACCTCGTCCCAGGCGGCCGCGACCTCGGGCGTGACGGCGTCACCGAGCACCTCCGCGATGGCGGCGAAGAGGTGCTCGGTGACGCCGTCGTACTGCTCGGGCGCGACCCCGAGGGAGGCGTGCTTGTGCGCGATGCGCCCGAGCATCGCGTCGGGGCGCCGGTCCGGGTGGTCCAGCAGATGCGTGGCGAACGCGGCGATGGAGCCGGCGAGGGCCTGACGCTGAGTGCCGGCGGCCTGGTTGCCGCGGTTGAAGAGGTTGCGCAGGAGGCCGGGGTGGGCGGCGAAGAGCCGGGTGTAGAAACGCTCGGTGATCTCGCCGATGGCCGCGCCGACGGCGGGGAGGCTGGCGCGGACGGTGGCTGCGGACTTCTCGGACAGCATCGGTGCTCCTTGTGGCTCGGCTCGGCCGAACGGCTCGACGTCTCGCACGCTATTAAAACTTGCATCTGAGATTCAAATTTAAGAACCGTGGTATCGGTCACCCCGGGAACCGGGATCGGCCATTACGGATGTCGGTGCGAGCAGGCAAGATGGGCGCCAGGGCGGTACACCTGCCGTACGGGAGCCGTTCAGGCCGAGGACGCCGGGGCGATCATGGTCCGCAACGCGCATGAAATGCTGTTGTGGTGTGATGCTCAGGTGCCCGACCGCCTCCTGTGGGACCGGGAGCAGGCGGCCTGACCAGCAAGGATGGGGAAGCGGAAGATGGACAAGCAGCAGGAGTTCGTGCTCCGGACCTTGGAGGAGCGGGACATCCGGTTCGTACGCCTGTGGTTCACGGACGTGCTGGGCTTCCTCAAGTCCGTCGCCGTGGCCCCGGCCGAGCTGGAACAGGCCTTCGACGAGGGCATCGGCTTCGACGGCTCCGCGATCGAGGGCTTCGCCCGGGTCTACGAGTCCGACATGATCGCCAAGCCGGACCCGTCCACCTTCCAGGTCCTCCCGTGGCGCGCGGAGACCCCCGGCACGGCCCGTATGTTCTGCGACATCCTGATGCCGGACGGCTCCCCGTCCTTCGCGGACCCGCGCTATGTCCTCAAGCGCGCCCTGGCCCGCACCTCCGACCTGGGTTTCACCTTCTACACCCACCCGGAGATCGAGTTCTTCCTCCTGAAGGACCGCCCGCTGGACGGCTCCCGCCCGATCCCCGCCGACAACTCGGGCTACTTCGACCACACCCCCACCAACGTCGGCATGGACTTCCGCCGCCAGGCGATCACCATGCTGGAGTCGATGGGCATCTCGGTCGAGTTCTCCCACCACGAGGGCGCGCCGGGCCAGCAGGAGATCGACCTGCGGTACGCGGACGCGCTGTCGACGGCCGACAACATCATGACGTTCCGCCTGGTCATGAAGCAGGTGGCGCTGGAGCAGGGCGTGCATGCGACCTTCATGCCGAAGCCTTTCTCCGAGCACCCCGGCTCGGGCATGCACACCCACCTCTCCCTCTTCGAGGGCGACCGGAACGCGTTCTACGAGTCGGGCGCCGAATACCAGCTCTCCAAGGTCGGCCGCTCCTTCATCGCGGGCCTGCTGAAGCACGCCGCGGAGATCTCGGCGGTCACCAACCAGTGGGTGAACTCCTACAAGCGCATCTGGGGCGGCTCCGAGCGCACCGCCGGCGCCGGCGGCGAGGCCCCCTCCTACATCTGCTGGGGCCACAACAACCGCAGCGCGCTGGTCCGGGTTCCGATGTACAAGCCCGGCAAGACGGGCTCGGCGCGTGTCGAGGTCCGCTCCATCGACTCCGGAGCCAACCCGTACCTGGCCTACGCCCTCCTGCTGGCGGCCGGCCTCAAGGGCATCGAGGAGGGCTACGAGCTCCCGCCGGGCGCCGAGGACGACGTCTGGGCCCTCTCCGACGCGGAGCGCCGCGCGATGGGCATCGAGCCCCTGCCGCAGAACCTCGGCGAGGCCCTCACCCTGATGGAACGCAGCGACCTGGTCGCCGAAACCCTCGGCGAACACGTCTTCGACTTCTTCCTGCGCAACAAGCGCCAGGAGTGGTACGAGTACCGCAGCGAGGTCACCGCGTTCGAGCTGCGGAAGAACCTGCCGGTGCTGTAAGGGCGGGTCACCGCCCTGGCTGGAGCCGATGTCGACGGCCCCCGTGTGCTCTCGCGGCCACGGGGGCCGTCACTCGTTCGGCGGGTCGGTCCGGGCCGGGATGTTGGAATTGACACCGGGTTGCCGGGGCCCCGTACTGAACACGAGGGACTTCTGGCCAGTTGCCCTGTGGGGGATTCCACCAACCGTGATCCATCCCGCCTTCAGGGAGGCACCGTGACGGTGCAGCAACAGCAATCCACGATCCCGACGATCCTGGTGTACGAGGAGGACCCCGGATCCTTCGGGCACGTCAACATGCCCGTGCCGCATGCCGTTCCGCAGCTCGACACCCAGCCCTTCCCCGCCGCCATCGCCGAGACCGCGCCGCAGCCGGACAGCGCGGGACCGGGCACCGAGGCGTTCCGCTACTGGGTCGCGGCCGACGCGCTCAGCAGCGCCTGCCAGACCTGGGGCCCGCTCGTGCCGACCGGCACGCACTGGCACCCGACGGTCGGGCGCGCCCTCACCGCCCACCTCGACGCCGGCAACGACCTCAACGCCTTCTACGACCGCAGGGGCCTGTGGTTCTTCCGCCGCACGGTGTCCGGCGTCACCGTCGCCTCGTGCGAGAGCGGCGACATCGTCAGGCACGAGGCCGGACACGCGATCCTCGACGCCCTGCGCCCCCAGCTGTTCAGCGCGTCGAGCGCGGAGGCGGCCGCCCTGCACGAGGCGTTCGGCGACATCAGCGCGCTGTTGTCGGCACTGCGGCAGGAGTCGCTGCGCAGCTCCGTCCTGGCCGAGACCCAGGGCGACCTCGAAGTGTCCTCGCGGGTGTCCCGGATGGCCGAACAACTGGGCTGGGCCATCCGCCAGGGCCACCCGGGCGCGGTCGACCCCGACTGTCTGCGGAACATGTCGAACAGCTTCTTCTACCGCGACCCGGTGATGCTGCCGCCGAGCGGCCCCGCGAACCTGCTGTCCAGCGAGCCGCACGCGTTCTCCCGGGTGTTCAGCGGCGCCTTCCTGAAATGCGTCGCCGGGATCTTCCGGCAGCAGGACCTGCAGGACCAGGCCGGTCTGGGCCTCGCGGCCGAGATCGCCGGGCAGCTGCTGGTGGACGCCGTCGTCGCCGCGCCCGTGGTGTCCGCCTACTACGCGCAGGTCGCCGGCCACATGATCGCCGCCGACCAGCGCCGCAACGGCGGCCGCTACGGCCCGTTCCTGCGCTCGGCGTTCGTCCGGCACGGCATCCTCTCCCTGGAGGCCGCCACGTCGATCACCGAGGCGGAGGTGTCGCGCCGGGGCGTCGGCATGGCCGAGAGGGTCCCGGGCGGCGGTGACGAGGAGGGGCTGATGCCCGTCACGGTCCAGGGGGCGACGTACGGCCTGAACCAGCCGATCACCCTGTCCGCCCCGGCGGAGGAACGACGGTTCGGCATCGCGGCCTCCGACCCCGCCGGCGGCTCACTGCGGCCCACCGACCCCGACCGGGTCGCCACGTCGTTCCTCGAGGACCTCTTCCGGCGCGGCCGCGTCGACGTCCCGGCGGAGCACCGCAGCGCCTCGGCGTTCGTCGACAACAGCCCGTCGCGGATCAAGACCCACGAGATCGCCCGGAGCACGACCGGCGAGGGCCTCGCCCTGGTCCGGCGCTGCTTCGACTGATCCACCGGAAGAGCTTCGGCGTCAGCCGGAGAAGCGCAGACGGCGGGCGGTCAGCCGCCCGTCGTCCTCGCGCGTGATGACATGCGTCGTACGCGCCGTCGGCTCCTCGCCCTCGAACACCGCCTCGCCGCGCGCCAGCAGGTCGTTGACGAACTTCTCGGCCGCGATCCGCTCGGCCTCCCCGTCCGGCTCCGCACCGCCGAGCACGTCCGGCTCCTCGCCGGCCCGCACGCCGTCACCGGTGGTGTCCACCGGCCCGCGCAGGTCGACCGTGAACCCCGCCCGCCGCAGCGCCTCGGCGCCCCGCGCGGTCACCATGGCGAGCGCGAGCCGCTCCGAGACGACCTCCACGACGACGGCCTCGGTCGCGTCTACCGCCGCATCCAGATCCGGGCCGTCCGGGCCGGCGGGCGACTCGATCCGGGCCCGGAGCACCGGACGGTCCTCCGCGGCGGCCCGGGTGAACACCGGGTGGGCCGCCGTACGCATCCCCGCCTCCCGCGCGAACGCGCGCTCGCGGGCGTCCTCGCCCACGAAGACACAGTCGTCGGCCGTCTGCCCGGCGCTCGCGACGGCCCGGTCGAAGAGGGCGCGGCTGTCCTTCGCGCCCCAGTGCACGAGGGCCGCGTCGGTGAAACGGCCCGGGAACGCCTCGTGCAGCGCGGCCGCCACCCGTTCGGCGTCACCCTCGTGGGTCCCGGGGTTGGAGATGATGCCCTTGCGCAGCTCGCCGAGGTCGTCGAGCACGGCCAGGACACGCGGCAGGGGACGGAGCGCCAGGGAGCCGTCGGGGTTCAGCCGGGGTTCCGCCAGGGTCGCCCCGATGTCGAAGAAGATCACAGGCATGGGAAGTGCCTCCCCACGGCGGACGCCTTCGAGTCGCAACCGCCCGGGAGAGGGCCCCACATTCACCCGGGGCGGCTACGGACCGACGTACGCCGGTGACACCGCCGAGACGCTGATCCGGTGCGGCTTGCCCGATCCGTCCGCCGGGATCGCGTACAGGTCCGCCCCGTAGTCGCCCGGCAGCGCGTACACGACCGTACGTGCGTCCTTCCAGACCGCCTGGTCGTCCACGCTCCGGGTCTCCGCCAGCGGCGTCTCGCGCATCGTCCTCAGGTCCAGGACGTACAGGCGCCAGGGGGCGTCCTTGGGGAGGCCCTTCACACGCTTCTTGTACGCGATGCGGGTGCCGTCGGGGGAGAGGGACGGGCACTCGACGTTGGGGTGGAGTGTGGTCACCGTGCGGGTGCGGAGGTTGCCGCGCACGAGGTACGTCGTGCCCTTCGTCGCCAGCGTCGCGTAGAAGGTGCGGTCGTCCGGAGCGAACGTCACGCCCCAGAAGTTGACGTCCGCCGAGTGGTACGCGTGGCCGTCCTTCAGGACGCGGAACGCCTCCAGGGACGGGATCAGTTCGCCGGTGCGGGTGTCGACGATCGCCGTGCGCGTCGAGAAGTTCGTGCCCGCGTACGAGTCGCCGCCCACGAACGCCGTCCAGGCCGCGTAGTGGCCGGTGGGGGAGACCCGGGCCCGGGACGGGATGCCCGGGACGTCGAAACGGGCCTTCGTGTGCAGCTTCGCGTCCAGGATCAGGGCGCGGTAGGTGTCCGAGACCGGGCCGTGGACGGCCTGGAGGCAGACTCCCGTGCCCGCGGCCGTGTAGAAACGCAGGCACTTGACGCCCGACGCGGTGCGGGGAGCGGACGGATCCGACGCCGGGACCGTGGTCAGTTCGTCCCGGTGCGGGCCCCATGCCATGTTGCGGAAGACCATGCGGCCGGGGGCGGTCAGGGTGACCGTCCCCGCGGTGACCTTCGGGCCGCCCGCCTGGGTCTGGTCGTGGCGCTCCGCCCGTGCCGAGGCGTGCAGCACGGAGGCCAGGGCCACGGCCGCCAGGACCGCCAGCGCCGAGAGGAGGATCAGGACGCGGGACCTCAGGGTCATCGGGGTCGGCGGGGTCATACGGCGGCCTTCCGGAAGGGGCGCAGGGACACGGCGTATCCGGCGCAGGCGGCGAGGGCGGCCGTGGCCAGCAGCAGCGCCGTACGGTCGCCCCACAGCGTCCACGCCGCGCCGAACGCCAGTGAGCAGGCGAAACGTGCCCCCGCCTGGCCCGTCTGGACCAGCGCCAGGCCCGACGAGCGCAGCGCCTCCGGGACGCTGTCCGAGGCGACCGCCATCAGGACACCGTCGGTCGCCGCGTAGAAGGTGCCGTGCAGGGCCAGCACCGCATAGGGCAGGGCGGTGCCGTGCCAGGACGTGAGCAGCAGGGCGTAGGCCAGCAGCAGGGCTCCGTGGCCCGCCAGGAACACCCGCCAGCGGCCCCAGCGGTCCGCGAGCCGGCCCAGGGGGACGGCCAGAAGGAGGAACGCGGCCGCCGTACCGAGGGGGAGGAGGGCGAACCAGCGGTCCGGGACGCCGAGCCGGTGTTGCAGCAGCAGGTAGACGAAGGAGTCGCTCACCGTCGCCAGGCCGAGGAGCAGGGCGCAGACCGTGATCCGGCGCAGGTCGCGGTGGGTGAGGAGGGCGAGCGCGGCCCGCAGAGTGGGGCGTGTGCCGGAAGGGGCCGCCTCGGTACGGCCTCCGGGCACGAACAGCACCAGGACCAGTACCCCGACCACCGCCACGCAGAAGCTCACCGTGAACACCGCGTCGTAGCCGTCGACCGTCGCCCGCAGGATCAGGAACGCCACCAGGGGGCCGAACAGGGCGCCCGCCGTGTCCATCGCCCGGTGCACGCCGAAGGCACGGCCCCGGGTCTCCGGGGTGCTGGAGAGGGAGATCAGGGCGTCGCGCGGAGCCGTGCGCAGGCCCTTGCCCGTGCGGTCCGCCGCGAGGACCAGGCCGATGGGGGTCAGGGTGTGGGCGATCAGCAGCAGGGGCTTGCACAGCGCCGAGAGCGCGTACCCCGCGCCCGCCACCCACTTGTGCCGGCCGCCGCCGCGGTCGGCGAGGTGGCCGCCGACCAGGCGTACGACCGCCGAGAAGCCGTTGTAGACGCCGTCCAGGAGCCCGAAGCCCAGCGGGGACAGGCCCAGGCCCGTCACCAGGTACAGCGGGAGGACCGCTGTCACCATCTCGGAGGACACGTCCGTGATCAGGCTGACCGTGCCGAGGGCGAGGACGGTGGGGGCGACCGCGGTGCGGTACCGCCCGGCCGGCGCCGGCCGGGCGGTACCTTCCGCGGACGCCGCCGGAGTGCTCGCGCGGCTGTCCGCTACATACACGTCAGGACGCCCAGATCCCGGTGATGTCGTCGGCCGAGGCCGCGTTGCCCGCGTGCGCGCTCAGGCCCTGGCTGTCCTCCAGGGTGCGCAGCAGGTCGTAGTGGTTGTAGGTGGTGGAGGAGGTCGACCCCGCCGTGACCGGCTGTCCGTACAGGACCGTCGGGATGCGGTTGCCGGCCAGGCGGTTGTCCTCGTCCATGGTGACGACGAGGAGGCTGTTGTGGGTCTTGGCCCAGGTCGCGTAGGCGCCGAGCTTGTTCTTCAGCCAGGTGTCACCGGTGGACACCGAGCAGTCGTGCATGTCACTGCACAGGTTGGGGACGACGAAGGAGAGCTGGGGGAGGGTGGTGTAGTCGGTGGGGAACTGGGTGAAGGTCTTCGCGGTCGACGTCGGTACGTTGCTGAAGCCGAACCACGGGTTGTGCTTGCGCGCGTAGGTGCCGCTGCTGCACGTGGTCGAGCCCTGGCTGGGCAGGGTCTCGTTGTAGCTGGCCCAGGTGCGGCCGGCCGCAAGCTGCTCGGAGGCGAGGTTCGCCGCCGAGGAGAAGCCCGCGGTGTAGCAGCCGTCGTCGGTGATGCCCTGGGTGGCGCCGGAGAACAGGGCGAAGTAGTTGGGCTGGCTCGGGTGGGTCTCGGCGTACATCTGGGTCAGATTGGCGCCGCCGGTCGCCAGCGAGTTGATGTACGGGGCGCTGGAGGAGCCGATGACCTGGCTGTAGGCGTGGTTCTCGAAGACCACGACGATCACGTGGTCCGGGGTCGGTACGGCACTCGCGGCGTGCGCGGACGTGCCGCCGAGCCCGGTCCACAGGCCGATCGCGGCCGCGGTGAAGGCGGTGGCGGAGGCCACCGCCGTACGGGCTCGGCGCAGCGTCGCCGAACGTGCGGAACTGCCGGACACATCAACCTCCGGTGCTGGAGAAGGGAGGGGCTGGTGGCGGTGCGGACAGAGCATGCACACGCCAATAATCCCCCGTCCCACCGCACCCGGCCAGACGGATGAAGAGCGGGTGAACTGCTCCCGCAGGACGCCTAGTCGGTCCAGGTCCACTTCGTCTGGCTGAACGGCTCGCCCTTGCCGAAGCCGAGGACCTTGCGGGGCCGCACCGCGAAGACCAGGGCCCGGCCGGCCCCGTGGTGGAAGCAGCCGTCGGCCACCTCGTAGTGCCAGACGGGGCCGTACTTCGCCTCCCAGGCCGCCGCCAGCCCGCGCAGCCGGCCGTCGTCGGTGACCCGCACCGCCTCGCCCTCGACGGTCAGGTCGTACCCCTTGTCCCAGCTGTTGGTGCCGGTGGTCAGGACGACGTGCGGGTTCCCGGCGAGGTTGCGCGCCTTGCGTTCGTCGGCGCCGGTGCTGAAGTGCAGGGCGCCGTCGTGCCACACCGCGAGCAGCGGGGTGACATGCGGCCGCCCGTCCGGCCGAACCGTGGAGAGCCAGAACAGCTCGGCGCCGGTGAGCAGCTTCTCCGCCTCGGACCAGTCCTGCGCCCGGATGCCGGGGCTGCTGTAGCGGGCGTCCAGCACACCCTCGGGTTCGCGCATGATGCCTCCTTCGGTTTCCTGCCGATGCGTACCCGGTACCGACCACGATCCCGCCGGAAACTCATCGGCGCCCGTGACAGGGTCTGCGGTTAGGCTCTGGCGTGGACGACCTTGATCCGGTTCTCGATCCCTGGGGAGGCCGCGGATGACGCCGGGGCGCAGGAGCAGTACCTTCACGCGACTGCTGCGGCACGGCTTCACCGATGCCTCGGCCGCCGAGCGGCTGCTGGACAGCCCCGAGCTGGCGGCCGTACGCGACGACCCGGTCCTCCTGGAGGCACTGGGTGCCACCGCCGACCCGGATCTCGCCCTGCACGGCCTGGTACGGCTGCTGGAGGCCCAGCCCGGTCCCACCGCCCACCGGGAGCTGCTCGACACCCTGATAGCGGCCAAGCCGCTGAGGGACCGCCTGCTGGGCGTCCTCGGTGCCTCCGCGGCCCTCGCCGACCACCTGGCCCGGCATCCGCGGGACTGGGAGGCCCTGGTCACCTACGAGCCCCGGGACCTGCACCCCGGGGTGGCGGAGTTCGAGCGCGGCCTGGCCGAGGCCCGCGACCCGGTCGGCCTCCGGGTCGCCTACCGGCGCTGCCTGCTGTCCATCGCCGCCCGGGACGTGTGCGGCACCACCGACGTCGCCGAGACCGCCGCCGAGCTCGCCGACCTCGCCACCGCGACCCTGCGCGCCGCCCTCGCCCTGGCCGAGCGCGCCGCGCCCGAGGACGCCGCCGGCTGCCGGCTCGCGGTGATCGCCATGGGCAAGTGCGGCGGCCACGAGCTGAACTACGTCTCCGACGTCGACGTCATCTTCGTCGGCGAGGCCGCCGCCGGCGCCGACGAGGCCAAGGCCCTGCGCTCCGCCACCAAGCTCGCCTCGCACATGATGCGGATCTGCTCCGAGACGACGGTGGAGGGCTCGATCTGGCCGGTCGACGCCAATCTGCGTCCCGAGGGCAGGAACGGCCCGCTGGTGCGCACCCTCAGCAGCCACCTCGCCTACTACCAGCGCTGGGCCAAGACCTGGGAGTTCCAGGCCCTGCTCAAGGCCCGCCCGGTCGCCGGCGACCGCGAACTGGGACAGGAGTACATCGACGCCCTCGAACCGCTGGTCTGGACGGCCGCCGAGCGCGAGAACTTCGTCAGCGACGTGCAGAAGATGCGCCGCCGGGTCGTGGAGAACATCCCCGTCGCCGAGGTCGACCGCGAGCTGAAGCTCGGCCCCGGCGGCCTGCGCGATGTCGAATTCGCCGTCCAGCTCCTCCAGCTGGTGCACGGACGGGCCGACGCCACCATCCGCTCCGGCACCACCCTCGTCGCCCTCCAGGCCCTCGCCGCCGGCGGCTACGTCGGCCGCGCCGACGCCACCCAACTCGACGACGCCTACCGCTTCCTGCGCTCCATGGAGCACCGCATCCAGCTCTACCGGCTGCGCCGCACCCACCTGGTCCCCGAGGACCGGGCCGACCTGCGCCGCCTCGGCCGCTCGCTGGGCCTGCGCACCGACCCGGAGACCGAGCTGATCCGCGAGTGGAAGCGGCACACGGGTGTCGTACGCCGCCTGCACGAGAAGCTCTTCTACCGCCCGCTGCTCGACGCCGTCGCCCAACTCGCCACCGGCGAGGCCAGGCTGAGCCCGAAGGCGGCCCGGGAACGCCTGGAGGCGCTCGGTTACGCCGACCCGGCAGCCGCCCTGCGCCATCTGGAGGCCCTCGCCTCGGGCGTCACCCGCAAGGCCGCGATCCAGCGCACCCTGCTGCCCGTCCTGCTGGGCTGGTTCGCCGACTCCGCCGACCCGGACGCGGGCCTGCTGAACTTCCGCAAGGTCTCCGACGCCCTAGGCAAGACCCCTTGGTACCTACGGCTGCTCAGGGACGAGGGCGCCGCCGCCGAGAACCTCGCCCGGGTGCTGTCGGCCGGCCGGCTCGCCCCCGACCTGCTGATGCGCGCCCCCGAAGCGGTCGCCCTGCTCGGCGACGGCGACGGTGCCCGCGAGGGCGGCGGACCCGGCGGCGGTCTCGAACCCCGTGAACACGCCCAGCTGGAAAGGGAGATCCTCGCCGCCGTCGGCCGCGCGGACAACGCCGAGGACGGGGTCCGGGCCGCGCGTGGTGTCCGCCGCCGCGAGCTGTTCCGTACGGCCGCCGCCGACATCGTCGACTCCTACGGCACCGAGACCAATCCCGCCCTGGCCGACCAGGGCGCCCTGGTGGACCGGGTCGGCGGCGCGGTCTCCGACCTCACGGCGGCGACGCTGGCCGGCACGCTGCGGGCGGTGGTCCGCGACGGCTGGGGCGACACCCTGCCGACCCGGTTCGCGATCATCGCCATGGGCCGGTTCGGCGGCCACGAGCTGGGCTACGGCTCCGACGCGGACGTGCTGTTCGTGCACGAGCCGCGGGAGGGCGTGGCCGAGCGGGAGGCCGCCGACGCGGCGAACAAGGTCGTCTCCGAGATGCGGCGGCTGCTCCAGATCCCCAGCGCCGACCCGCCGTTGCTGATCGACGCCGACCTGCGGCCCGAGGGCAAGTCCGGGCCGCTGGTGCGCACGCTCAAGTCCTACGAGGCGTACTACCGCCGGTGGTCCCTGGTGTGGGAGTCGCAGGCCCTGCTGCGGGCCGAACCGGTGGCCGGGGACGAGGAGCTGGGGAGCCGGTTCATCGAGCTGATCGACCCGCTGCGGTATCCGGCGGAGGGGCTCGGCGAGGACGCGGTACGCGAGATCCGGCGGCTGAAGGCCCGGATGGAGTCCGAGCGGCTGCCGCGCGGGGCCGACCCCAAGCTGCACACCAAGCTCGGGCCGGGCGGGCTGTCCGACGTCGAGTGGACCGTGCAGCTGCTCCAGCTGCGGCACGGCTGGGCCGAGCCGGGGCTGCGGACCACCCGGACCCGCGAGGCGCTGGCCGCGGCGTGCGCGGCGGGGCTGCTGGGGGCCGAGGAGGCCTCGACACTGGACGAGGCGTGGGTGCTGGCCACGCGGGTGCGGAACGCGGTGATGCTGGTGCGGGGGCGGGCCGGCGACACGTTTCCTCCGGAGAGCCGGGAGTTGGCCGCGGTGGGCCGGTATCTGGGGTACGGGGACGGGCATGCGGGGGACATGCTGGATGCGTACCGGCGGACTGCGCGGCGGGCTCGGGTGGTTGTGGAGGAGCTTTTCTACGGGGCCTAGGTGTTTGGTTCGGGGGCGTTCGGTCGTGTTGCGGGTGCGGGTGCGGGTGCGGGTGCGGGTGCGGGTGTGTGGGGGCTGGTCGCGCCCCGCGGCGGAGCCGCTGATGTATACGGCCCCGCGCCCCTTGCGGGGCGCTCCGGTTGGCGGCGTGTCAAGGCCACCCCGGTCAACACGACCACCATGCCCGCCACCACCCGCCGGCCGATGTGCTCGTCCAGGATCAGGGCGCCCAGGGCCACCGACACCACCGGTAGCAGGTAGCCGACCGTTGCCGCGCTGGTCGCGCCTTCGTCGGCTATCAGGCGGTAGTTGAGGTAGAAGGTGACGCCCGTCGCCAGGACGCCCAGGGCCGTGACCGCGAGGATTCCGACGGCGTCCGTGTCCACCGGGCCCGCCCACGGCAGCCCCAGCGTGCTCCATGCCGTGGCCGTCAGGAGTTGCGCGGCCGAGACCGCCAACGGGGCGCCCCGGCCGGTGAGATGGCGGGCCATGTACGCGAACGCCACCGAGTAGCTGGCCGCCGCCCCGAGCAGGGACAGCGCGCCCCAGCTCAGGAGGCCGGAGCGGTGCCAGGGCGCGAAGATCAGGACCGTACCGGCGAAGCCCACGAGGAGGCCGGTCAGGCGGGTGCCGGACAGGCCGCGGTCGGTGCCGACGGCGAGGCCGATGAGCAGGGACCACAGGGGAGTCGTGGCGTTCAGGACGCCCGCGATGCCCGAGTCGACCGACCGCTCGCCCAGTGCGAACAGGGCGAAGGGGATGGCGTTGCAGAACAGGGCGGCGACCGCCAAGTGGCCCCACAAGGCACGGGAGTTCGGGAGGCGCTGGGCGGCCCTGCGGGCCAGCAGGGCCAGGACCGCGGTGCCCAGGGCGCAGCGCACGATGGTGATCTGGGCGGGGGACAGGCCGTGGTTCAGGGCGAGTTTGATCCAGAGGAAACCGGAACCCCAGAGCAGGGCCAGGGCGGCCATCCGGACGGTCGAGGCGAGCGGCATGGCTCCCACCGTGCCCGCCCCGACCCATCAGGACAAGTGAAAGGTTGTGCATGCACCGTTAAGCTGTACTGCATGCTGGATGTGCGACGGATGCAGATGCTCCGGGCCGTGGTGGCCGACGGATCGGTGACCGGCGCGGCGGCCACCCTCGGCTACACGCCCTCCGCGGTGAGCCAGCAGATCGCCGCGCTGGAGAAGGAGGCCGGGGCCGCGCTCCTGGAGCGGGTCGGGCGGGGGGTGCGGCCCACCGCCGCCGGGCTGCTGCTCACCGGGTACGCCGACACGGTGGCCCGGCAGGTCGCCGAGGCCGAGGCCGCCCTGGCCGACCTGCTCGCGGGGCGCACCGGGCGGCTGTCGGTGCGGTACTTCGCCACGGCGGGGGCGGCCCTGGTCGCCCCGGCGGTCGCCCGGCTGCGCGCGGAACACCCCGGGGTGCGGCTCGAACTGCGGCTGTCCCGCGACTCCGAGGAGCCGCTGGCCGACGTGAAGGAGGGCCGGGCGGACCTGGCGCTCCTGGTGCGGGCCGAGGACCGGCCGGAGACCGGCGTACGGCTGGTACGGCTGCTCGACGACCCCTATCTCGCCGTGCTGCCGCGCGGGCACCGGCTCGCCGGGCGGCGCAGTGTGCGGCTGACCGAGCTGGCGGAGGAGGAGTTCGTCGGCAGCGAGTGGCCCGGGCCCTGTCTGGACGCGCAGTTCGACGCCTGCGAGGCCGCCGGGTTCCGGCCCCGGTTCGTCGTGGACAGCGAGGACTATGTCACCGCGCAGGGGTTCGTCGCCGCCGGGCTCGGGGTGAGCCTGGTGCCCCGGCTCGGGCTCGGCAGCCGGCATCCGGGCGTGGTGGTACGGGAGGTGCGCGACCCCGTGCCGGTGCGCGCGATCCACGTGGCGGTACGGGAGACCGCGCCGCCGCAGCCCGCGCGGGAGGCGTTCCTCGACGCGCTGCGGGCGGCGGCCGGGGCGACCGTCAAGTGAGCATGGCCCGTGCGTGGTTCATGAGCCCCGTCAGCCCCACCTCGAAGGCCCGGTCCGCGCGGCGGTCCGCCACCGCGGCCAGGGCCTCGGCCAGCCGCGGGGTCGGGGTCCGCGTGGACAGCTCCCACATCGTCTCCGGCGCCGCCAGGTCCAGTGCCGAGCCCAGTACCAGGTTCTCCAGGGCGATCAGCAGCGGCATCACGTCCGCGGCGGCGAAGCCCGCGTCCAGCAGCACCGTGACCGCGCGCTCGTACTGCTCCAGGACCCGGGGGGCCCGCACCGGCGAGGTCATCAGGAGCGGGATCGCCTTCGGGTGCGCGGCGAACGCGGCCCGGTAGGAGCGGGCCCAGGCCTCCAGCGCGGTGTCCCAGGGGGTCAGATCCAGGGTCGCGGGGTCGATCACGGCGGCGACGCGTTCGCGCAGCAGCTCGACGATGCCGTCACGGCCGTCCACGTGGTGGTACAGCGAGCCGGCCTGCGTGCCGAGCCGCTTCGCGATCCCCGGGACGCTGAAGTCGCCCTGCTCGTCCACGAGTTGCAGCGCGGTCGTGGTGATCCGCTCCCGGTCGAGGAGCGGGGTGCGCGGCCGTCCCATCAGCGTGTTCTCTCCTGAAGGTGTGAAACGGGGCTTCCCGGATGTCCAGGAGGAGGCTACATTGCCAAAACCGAAAGGCTTTAGATTTACGGGTCCGGGGCAGCCATGCCCCGGTAGCGCCGGTCATCCCGCACGCCCGGAACCCTCCCGTCCGTCGCGCTCGAAGGGCTCCTCCCCATGTCCGTCACCGCTCGCGAGGAGAGCACGCCACCCGCCGTGGCGACGCTCCGCTCCGGCTCGCTCGGCACCTCCGACATCGCCTTCTTCGTCATCTCCGCCGCCGCCCCGCTCACCGTGATGGCCGGCGTCGCCCCGCTGGCCGTCCTGCTCGGCGGCATCGGCGCCCCGGCCGGCTACCTGATCGCCGGCATCACCCTCGCCGTCTTCGCCGTCGGCTTCACCACCATGAGCCGCCACGTCAGGAGCGGCGGCGCGTTCTACGCGTACATCACCCGAGGCCTCGGCCGCCCCGTCGGCATCGGCGCCGCGCTGCTCGCGCTGATCGGCTACAACGGCATGGAGATCGGCGTCTACGGACTGCTCGGCAGCGCCGGGCGGGACACCGCGAAGGCGCTGTTCGGCGTCGACGTCCCCTGGCTGCCGATCGCCCTCGCCGGACTGCTCCTCATCGGCTACGGCGGCTACCGCTCCATCGAGTTCGGCGCCAAGGTGCTGGGCGTGCTGCTGGTCGCCGAGACCGGGATCCTCGTCCTGCTCGCGGGCGGAGTGCTGGTCAAGGGCGGCGCCCACGGACTGTCCGGCGCCTCCTTCGCCCCGGACCACGTGTTCGTCTCCGGTACGGCCGTCGTCCTGGCCTTCGCCTTCGCCGCCTTCACCGGCTTCGAGTCGACCGTCATCTACCGCCGCGAGGCCCGCGACCCCGAGCGCACGGTCCCGCGCGCCACCTACGCGGCCGTCGCCTTCCTCGGCCTCTTCTACGCGCTCATGGTGTGGATCGTCATCCAGGCCTTCGGCAACGAGGAGGTCGTCGCGGCGGCGGCCAAGGACCCCGGCGGCCTCTTCTTCACCGCCATCACCACCTACGTCGGCGGCTGGGCGGCCGACCTGATGCACCTCTTCATCGTCACCAGCATCATCGCCTCGCTGCTCGCCTTCCACAACGCCATCAACCGCTACGCCCTCGCCCTCGCCGAGGAGGGCGTCCTGCCCAGGGCGCTCGGCACGATCCACCCGCGGCACCGCTCCCCCTACCGGGCCGGCGTCGCGCAGACCGTCATCGGCCTGGTGGTCGTGCTGGGCTTCTGGGCGGCGGGCGCCGACCCGTACAACCAGCTGCTGCTGTGGGTCAACACCCCGGGAATGATCGGCCTGTTCGCCCTCCAGCTGCTCGCCGCGATCGCCGTGCCCTGCTACTTCCGCCGGGTACGGCACGACGAGGGCACGCTGCGCACCGTGGTGGCGCCGACCGTCGCCGCCGTCCTGCTCGCCACCGCCATAGGGCTGGTCATCACCCACATCGACGTGTTCACCGGCGCCTCCGGCACGGTCAACACGGTCCTGATCGTCATCGCGCCCGCCGTCTTCGTCGCGGGCCTCGGCCTCGCCTGGTGGCTGCGCCGCGAACGGCCCGCCGTGTACGCGGACTTCGCCGCCGAGCCCGCCGAATGACCGTACCGAACGAAGGAGTTCGCCCCGCCATGACCGCCGCCCCCGACCTGGTCCTCACCGGCGCCCGGGTCCGCACCCTGGACCCCGCCCGCCCGTTCGCCACCGCGGTCGCCGTGCGCGACGGGGTGATCGCCGCCGTCGGCGACGAAGGGGACGTCCCCGGCTGGCGGGGGCCGGGCACGGAGGTCGTGGCCCTGGACGGCGCCCACCTGGTGCCGGGCCTGGTGGACGCGCACAGCCACCCGGTGTGGGGCCTCGACATGGCGACGGGCACGGACCTGTCGGGGGTGACGGATCTGGCGGGACTGCGGGCGGCGCTGGCCGGAGCGGGCCGGGTCGACGGCTGGGTGATCGGGTACGGCCTCGACCACAACGCGTTCGAGGGCCGTCCCGTCCACCACGACCTGGTGGCCGACGTGCTCGGCGACGCCCCGGCCTTCCTGCGCCTGTACGACGGCCACTCCGCCCTCGTCACCGGTCCGGCGCTCGCCGCCGCCGAGGTCGCCGGGCCGCGGGTGTTCGCGCAGCGCGCGCAGGTGGTCTGCGACGGCGCGGGCCGGCCGACCGGGCACCTCGTCGAACACGCGGCGATGGAACTGGTCGAGCGGGTCATGCCCCGCCCCTCGTACGCGGCCCGCCGGGCCCGGCTCGTGGAGCTCCTCGGCGCGATGGCGGCCACCGGGCTGACCGGGGCGCACGTCATGGACGCGGGGGACGCGGAGCTGGTCGGGGCGGTGGCCCGGGAGACCGTGCTGCCGCTGCGGCTGAGGTTCGCGCCCTGGTGCATGCCGGGCGTGGACGAGGCCGGGCTGGCGGAACTGGTCGCCGCGCAGGGCCGGGGCGGGCGGCACTGGGTGGTCGACGGGGTCAAGTTCTTCATGGACGGGACCGTGGAGGGCGGCACGGCCTGGCTGGAGCACGCGGACTGCCACGGGCAGGGGACGGCGGCGTTCTGGCCGGACCCGCAGGCGTACGCGGCGGCGGTACGGGCGCTGCACGCGGCCGGGGTACGCACGGCGACGCACGCGATCGGGGACGCGGCGGTACGGCATGTCCTGGACGTGGTGGCGGGGCTGGGGGAGGGGGCGGCCGGCCGGCACCGGGTGGAGCACATCGAAACGGCCCCGGACGACCTCCTGCCCCGCTTCGCGGAGCTGGGGGTGGCCGCGTCGATGCAGCCGCCGCACACGGCGTACACCCGGGCCGACGGTACGGACGAGTGGTCCCGCCGGCTGGGCGCGGACCGCGCCGCCCACGCCTGGCGCCTGCGCGACCTCCGCGACGCGGGCGCGACGGTCGCCCTGGGCTCGGACTGGCCGATCGCCCACTACGACGTACGGACCGTACTCGCCACCGCCCGCGCCCCGCGCGGCGCCGCGTCGGCCCGCTCGGGCCTGACGGGCCTGGAGGCCCTGGAGGGCTGCACCAGCCATGCGGCGCGCGCGGCGGGCGAGGCCGAGGTGGCGGGCCGCATCGCACCGGGCTACCGGGCCGACCTGACCGCGTTCGCGGTGGACCCGGTATCGGCTCCCGCGGACGAACTGACGGAGGCACCGGTACGAGTGACGGTGACCGGGGGGTACGTGGTGCACCGGGGGGAGTGAACGGCCGACGGACTGAGCCCACTCCGGCACCGCCGAACTCCGCCACCGCGGCCGAGCACCGCCGCGGCACTCGCCGGGCTACGCCTGTTTCGGTAATGCGTGGGGCAGGGTGCCGTACCACAGGCCCGCCAGGGTGACGCCGAAGGTCAGGCAGAGCATGCCGCCCGCCGCGTCGAGCCAGAAGTGGTTGGCCGTGGCGACGATGACCAGCAGGGTCGCCGTCGGGTAGAGGAGGCCCAGGACGCGTGCCCAGGGCACCGATGCCAGGGCGAAGATCGTCAGGCCGCACCACAGGGACCAGCCGATGTGCATGGACGGCATCGCGGCGTACTGGTTGGACATGTGCTTGAGGTCGCCGGAGGCCATCGAACCCCACGTGTGGTGGAGCATCACCGTGTCGATGAAGCCGTCGCCGTTCATCAGCCGCGGCGGGGCGAGCGGGAACAGGTAGTAGCCGAGGAGGGCCACGCCCGTCGTGGCGAAGAGGGCGAGGCGGGCCGCCGCGTAGCGGCCGGGATGGCTGCGGTAGAGCCACACCAGCACACCCAGCGTCACCACGAAGTGCAGTGTCGCGTAGTAGTAGTTCATCCCGACGATCAGCCAAGTCACCGAGTTCACCGCGTGGTTGACCGAGTTCTCGACGGCGATCCCCAGATGGTGCTCGGCCCGCCAGATCCAGTCCGCGTTGCGCAGCGCCTGCGCCTTCTGCTCCGGGACCGCGTTGCGGATGAGCGAGTAGGTCCAGTAACTCACCGCGATCAGCAGGATCTCGAACCAGAGCCGGGGCCGGCGCGGCGTGCGCAGCCGGCGCAGGAACCCCTGCTCTCCCTCGCCCGTGACGGTCCGCGGAAGGGTCTGTTGTGCACGACCTTCCGGCTCTGTCACGGTCGAGTCACTCATAGGCACAGAGTCTGCCAGAAAAGAAGTCTCCGACAGATCATCCCAAGGTTGGGTTCACGGTGCATGTTCTACGGCGGGGCGACTACTTCCCCGGTACTGCCGCCGTAGAACCGCGTACCACCAACTCCGGCATGAAAACGAACTCGCTGTGCGGAGCCGGCGTCCCCCCGATCTCCTCCAGCAGGGTGCGCACCGCGGCCTGCCCCATCGCCGGGACCGGCTTGCGGATCGTGGTGAGCGGCGGGTCGGTGAAGGCGATCAGCGGGGAGTCGTCGAAACCGACCACCGAGATGTCCTTGGGGACGTCCAGCCCCCGCTGCCGGGCCGCCCGTATCGCGCCGAGGGCCATCATGTCGCTGGCGCAGACGATCGCCGTGCAGTTGCGGTCGATCAGCGCGCTGGTCGCCGCCTGACCGCCCTCCAGGGTGTAGAGGGAGTGCTGCACCAGCTCGGTCTCGATCGTCCCGGCCGGCAGCCCCAACTGGTCCTGCATGGCCCGTACGAAGCCCTCGATCTTGCGCTGCACGGGGACGAAGCGTTTCGGGCCGAGAGCGAGGCCGATCCTCGTGTGCCCCAGGGACGCCAGGTGCGTGACCGCCAGGGTCATCGCCGCCCGGTCGTCGGGGGAGATGAACGGCGCCTGCACCTTGGGCGAGAAGCCGTCCACGAGGACGTACGGCACGCCCTGCGCCCGTAGCCGCTCGTAGCGCTGCATGTCGGCGGTCGTGTCCGCGTGCAGGCCGGAGACGTAGATGATGCCGGCGACCCCGCGGTCCACCAGCATCTCGGTCAGCTCGTCCTCCGTGGAGCCGCCGGGGGTCTGGGTGGCGAGCACGGGGGTGTAGCCCTGCCGGGTCAGCGCCTGCCCGATGACCTGGGCCAGGGCCGGGAATATCGGGTTCTCCAGCTCGGGGGTGATCAGCCCCACCAGGCCCTCGCTGCGCTGCCGCAGCCGTACCGGACGCTCGTAGCCGAGCACGTCCAGGGCGGCGAGCACGGACTGGCGGGTGGTGGCGGCGACGCCCGGCTTCCCGTTGAGGACCCGGCTGACGGTCGCCTCGCTCACCCCCGCCTGCGCTGCGATGTCGGCAAGCCGTGTGGTCACGGCACTGGACTGTACCGGCCGTATGTCCCCTTGCACACCGATCGGGCGCCTGATGCGGCCTGGGGGGCGGCCCGGTGCGGGCTGCTGCGTCATCGCACTCCCTCGTGAAACGTGATGGCAAGAGCTTGCAGAGTCTTGCACAAGTGGCCCTCGTAGCGCTCTACCGCCGTAAACAAGCAGCAAGCAAGCGTCTCACGGCGGTCGCCGACAGGTCACGCCCGGATAACTTCGGAGATCTCTTGCACTTTTTTGCTGCAAGGTCTTTCGTCGCGCTTACATCGCTGTTACGTTCCCTGACGCCCGGCCGCCGCAACGGCGCTGTCGGCACGACGGCGAGGACGGCGGACGGGGCCGCCCTCGCATCACTCGGGCTTTTCACCCTCAAGGAGAACTCATGCGGCGTGGCATAGCGGCCTCCGCGCTGGTGGCGTCCCTCGCCCTCACGGCGACGGCGTGCGGCGGGAGCGACAGCGACAGCAAGTCGGACGGCCCGGTCACCATCACCTGGTGGGACACCTCCAACGCCACCAATGAGGCACCGACGTACAAGGCCTTGGTCAAGGAGTTCGAAGCCGCGAACAAGGACATCAAGGTCAACTACGTCGACGTCCAGTTCGACCAGGCGCAGAACAAGTTCGACACGGCGGCCCAGTCCGGCAAGGGCGCCCCCGACGTGCTGCGCTCCGAGGTCGGCTGGACCCCCGCCTTCGCCAAGGCCGGCTACTTCCTGCCGCTGGACGGCACCAGCGCGCTCGCGGACAAGGACAAGTTCCAGTCCAGCCTGATCACCCAGGCCCAGTACGAGGGCAAGACCTACGGCGTCCCGCTGGTCACCGACACCCTCGCGCTCGTCTACAACAAGGCCCTGCTGAAGAAGGCCGGCATCGCCGAGGCCCCGGGGACCTGGGACGAGGTGAAGGCCGACGCCGCCAAGATCCAGGCCAAGGCCAAGGTCACCGGCTACTGGGGCCCCGAGGCCGCGTACTACACGCAGCCCTTCCTCTACGGCGAGGGCACCGACATGGTCGACGCCTCCGCCAAGAAGATCACCATCACCTCGGCGGCGGCCGAAAAGGGCTACCAGACCTGGCTGGACCTCTACTCCGGCAAGGGCCTGCAGAAGGCGGACACCACCGCCGACGCCTACGCCCACCGCCAGGACGCCTTCGTCAACGGCAAGGTCGCCATGACCATCGAGGGCCCCTGGGAGATCACCAACTTCTACAAGGGCTCCGCGTTCAGCGACAAGTCCAACCTCGGCATCACCACCGTCCCGGCCGGCTCCACCGGCAAGGCGGGCGCCCCGACCGGCGGCCACAACCTCTCCATCTACGCCGGCATCGACAAGGCCCACCAGGAAGCCGCCGAGAAGTTCGTCGCCTTCATGACCTCCGCCAAGACCCAGACGCAGATCGCGCTGAAGAACTCCACCCTGCCGACCCGCTCCGACGCCTACACCGCCGAGGTCAAGGCCGACCCGGGCATCGCCGGCTACCAGGCCGTCCTCTCCTCCGCGCAGCCGCGCCCGGCGCTCGCCGAGTACTCCTCGCTGTGGGGTCCGGTCGGCACCGAGCTGACCAAGATCGCCGGCGGCAAGGAGTCCCTCGACAAGGGCCTGAGCACCGCCGAACTCGGGATCGAGAAGCTCGTCCCCGACTTCAGCAAGTAAGCCCCGAGTGGCCGTCGGATCCCCTGGAACACGGGGGAAGGGATCCGGCGGCCACCGGCCTGTGCCCAGCCCGATCCCGGAAAACCCAGAAGGTGTCGAACCATGACAGTCGCCATCGACCGCGCGACCGGCAAGCGCCACGGAGACCGCGCGCCCCGCCCCGGGCTGGGCCGGCGGTTCCGCAACAACTACCAGAAATACTGGTACGCCTACGCGATGATCGCCCCCGTGGCCGTCGTGCTCGGGGCGCTCGTCATCTACCCGTTGGTATACGGCTTCTACCTGACGCTGACGGACGCCAACAGCCTCAACACCGCCCGCACCATCGGCGTCAACCACATCGACGCCACCTACAAGTTCATCGGCCTGGACAACTACAAGGACATCCTGTTCGGCCCGACGTCCTACGACCGCTTCTGGTCGCACTTCGTCTGGACGATCGTCTGGACCGCGCTCTGCGTCACCCTGCACTACACCATCGGCCTGGGCCTGGCCCTGCTGCTCAACGAGAAGTTCCGCGGCCGCACCTTCTACCGCATGGTCCTGGTGCTGCCCTGGGCGGTGCCCACCTTCGTCACCGTCTTCGGCTGGCGGTTCATGCTCGCCGACGGCGGGATCATCAACGCGGCCCTCCACTTCCTCCATCTGCCGCAACCCGACTGGCTGGAGGACACCTTCTGGCAGCGGGCAGCCGCCATCCTCGTCAACACCTGGTGCGGTGTGCCGTTCATGATGCTCTCGCTGCTCGGCGGCCTCCAGGCCATCGACGGCACGCTCTACGAGGCCGCCGAGATGGACGGCGCGAGCGCCTGGCAGCGCTTCCGGTACGTCACCCTGCCGGGGCTCAGGTCCGTCAGCTCCACGGTCGTCCTGCTCGGCATCATCTGGACGTTCAACCAGTTCGCCGTCATCTTCCTGCTGTTCGGCAACACCGCCCCGGACGCGCAGATCCTGGTCACCTGGGCCTACTACCTCGGCTTCGGACAGCAGCCGCGTGACTTCGCCCAGTCCGCCGCCTACGGCATGCTGCTGCTGGCCGTCCTGATCGTCTTCACCTCCTTCTACCGCCGCTGGCTCAACCGCAACGACCAGCAGCTCGCGATCTGAGGCAGGAGTTCCCATGAGTACGACCACTGTCGAGACCTCCGCCCAGGTCGCCGAGGAGGCCCCTGTGACCAGCAGTCCGCGCCGTGCCCGCCGCCGGGACGAGCGCGGCCCGCTCGGCACCGCCGTCACCCACGGCATCCTGGGCGTCGCGAGCCTGATCGCGTTCTTCCCGGTCGGCTGGCTGATCTTCCTCTCCCTCGGCCCGGACAAGGACGACTACCTCCATCCGAGCGGCATCTGGCACAAGATGACGCTGGACAACTACTCCTTCGTCCTCCAGCACACCGGCTTCTGGGACTGGTTCAGGACGACGATGATCGTCGTCGGCGGCACCACGGTCATCGGGCTGATCCTCGCCTCGACCACCGGCTACGCCGTCTCCCGCATGCGCTTCCCGGGCTACCGGAAGTTCATGTGGCTGCTGCTGGTCACCCAGATGTTCCCGATCGCGGTCCTGATCGTGCCGATGTACCAGATCCTGTCGCGGCTCGGCCTCATCGACAGCTACCTCGGCCTGATCCTGGTCTACTGCACCACCGTCGTCCCCTACACGGCCTGGCTGCTCAAGGGCTACTTCGACACGATCCCCTTCGAGATCGACGAGGCCGGCCGGGTCGACGGGCTCTCGCCCTTCGGCACCTTCATCCGGCTGATTCTGCCCCTCGCGAAGCCGGGTCTCGCGGTCGCCGCGTTCTACAACTTCCTCACCGCCTTCGGGGAGGTCGCCTTCGCCTCCACGTTCATGCTCAGCGACGACAAGTACACCTTCGCCGTGGGGCTGCAGAGCTTCATCAGCGAGCACGACGCACAGCGCAACCTGATGACCGCGACGGCGGTGCTGATCGCGATACCGGTGGCCGTGTTCTTCTACCTCGTGCAGAAGAACCTGGTGACCGGGCTTACCGCGGGCGGCACGAAGGGCTGACGCCGGCCGCCGGAAAAGCTGCCCCGGCCGTCGTTCGGGTGCGGCGCCGTCGTGGCTGGTCGCGCAGTTCCCCGCGCCCCTTACGGGGCGCTGCCCCACGGGGCGCGGGGTGGCGGCCGTGGTCACCATCCGACCCCGCTGTGACCGCGGCCGCCTCGTCACCCCACCCGTATCCGTATCCACCTCTGACCCGATGACTCCGTTACACATCAAGGACGCCATGAGCCAGCAGCAATCCGCCGCACCGGCCACCGCCACGACCACCGTCGCCCGTCGCCGCGACTGGTGGCGGGACGCGGTGATCTACCAGGTCTATCCGCGCAGCTTCGCCGACAGCAACGGCGACGGGATGGGGGACCTGGAGGGCGTACGTTCCAGACTCCCGTATCTGCGTGACCTCGGTGTCGACGCCGTGTGGCTCAGCCCGTTCTACGCCTCCCCGCAGGCCGACGCCGGCTACGACGTCGCCGACTACCGGGCCGTGGACCCGATGTTCGGCAACCTGCTCGACGCGGACGCGCTGATCCGGGACGCCCACGAACTGAGCCTCAGGATCATCGTCGACCTGGTCCCGAACCACTCCTCCGACCAGCACGAGTGGTTCAAGCGGGCGCTGGCGGAGGGCCCCGGCTCGCCGCTGCGGGAGCGCTATCACTTCCGTCCGGGCAAGGGCGCGAACGGCGAACTCCCGCCCAACGACTGGGAGTCCATCTTCGGCGGCCCGGCCTGGACGAGGGTGGCGGACGGGGAGTGGTACCTGCATCTCTTCGCCCCGGAGCAGCCCGACTTCAACTGGGAGCACCCCGCCGTCGGCGACGAGTTCCGCTCCATCCTGCGCTTCTGGCTGGACATGGGCGTGGACGGCTTCCGTATCGACGTGGCACACGGCCTGGTGAAGGCGGAGGGCCTCCCGGACCTCGGCGGCGCCGACCAGCTGAAGCTGCTGGGCAACGATGTCATGCCGTTCTTCGACCAGGACGGTGTGCACGAGGTCTACCGGCAGTGGCGGCACGTCCTCGACGAGTACGCGGGCGAACGGATCTTCGTCGCCGAGGCCTGGACGCCGACCGTGGAGCGCACCGCCAACTACGTCCGCCCGGACGAGCTGCACCAGGCCTTCAACTTCCAGTATCTGAGCACCGACTGGGACGCGAAGGAACTGCGCACCGTCATCGACCGCACCCTGGAGGCGATGCGCCCGGTCGGCGCCCCCGCCACCTGGGTCCTCTCCAACCACGACGTCACCCGGCACGCCACCCGGTTCGCCAACCCGCCCGGCCTCGGCACCCAGATCCGCACGGCCGGAGACCGGGAGCTGGGCCTGCGCAGGGCGCGGGCGGCCACCCTCCTCATGCTCGCGCTGCCCGGATCGGCGTACATCTACCAGGGCGAGGAGCTGGGTCTTCCGGACGTCGTCGACCTGCCCGACGAGGTCCGGCAGGACCCCGCGTACTTCCGTGGCGCCGGGCAGGACGGCTTCCGGGACGGCTGCCGGGTGCCGATCCCGTGGACACGGGAGGGCTCGTCGTACGGCTTCGGCGGCGGGGGCAGCTGGCTGCCGCAGCCCGCGGGCTGGGGCGAGCTGAGCATCGAGGCGCAGACCGGGGTGGCCGGTTCCACCCTGGAGCTGTACCGCACCGCGCTGCGCGTCCGTCGTACACAGTCCGATCTGGGCGCGGGCGAGGCGGTGGAGTGGCTGCGCGCCCCGGAGGGCGTACTCGCCTTCCGGCGCGGGGAGTTCGTGTGCGTCGCGAACACCAGCGGGGAGTCGGTGACCACTCCGGCGTACGGGCGGGTGCTCCTGACCAGCGGTGAGGTGACCGAGGCGGGCGGCGAGGCGAAGCTGCCGGCCGACACCACCGTGTGGTGGACGACCGCCTGACGGACCGTCAATCGGTAACTTCTTGCGGCAACTTCTGAGGGCCCGCTACCCATTCGGGGAGCGGGCCCTTAACATCTGCGCAACCGCAAGGTTTCAGCAACCTTTCAGCAAGAGCCTTCAACGGCGCCTTCAAAGACGAAGGAACCCCCACATGGCACCCAAGACCCTCTCCGCCGCGCTGGCGCTGGCCGCCTGTAGCGTTGTCATGACCCCGTCCGTCGCGGCCGCCTCCCCGCCCGGCACCAAGGACGTCACCGCCGTCCTCTTCGAGTGGAACTACGCCTCGGTCGCCAAGGAGTGCACCGCCACCCTGGGCCCCGCCGGCTACGGATACGTCCAGGTCTCCCCGCCCGCCGAGCACATACAGGGCTCGCAGTGGTGGACGTCGTACCAGCCGGTGTCCTACAAGATCGCGGGCCGGCTCGGCGACCGCACGGCCTTCCAGAACATGGTGAACACCTGCCACACGGCCGGTGTGAAGGTGGTCGTCGACACGGTCGTCAACCACATGTCGGCGGGCAGCGGCACCGGCACCGGCGGCTCGTCGTACACGAAGTACGACTACCCCGGCCTGTACTCCTCCTACGACTTCGACGACTGCACCTCCTCCGTCTCGAACTACTCCGACCGCTGGAACGTCCAGCACTGCGAACTGGTCGGCCTGGCCGACCTGGACACCGGCGAGGAGTACGTCCGCAAGACCATCGCCGGCTACATGAACGACCTGCTGAGCCTGGGCGTCGACGGCTTCCGGATCGACGCGGCCAAGCACATCCCGGCCGAGGACCTGGCCAACATCAAGACCCGGCTCACCAACCCGTCGGCCTACTGGAAGCAGGAGGTCATCTACGGCAGCGGCGAGGCCGTCCAGCCGACCGAGTACACCGGCAACGGGGACGTCCAGGAGTTCCGCTACGCCTACGACCTCAAGCGCGTCTTCAACAACGAGAACCTCGCCTACCTGAAGAACTACGGCGAGGGCTGGGGGTACATGAGCAGCTCGGTCGCCGGCGTCTTCGTCGACAACCACGACACCGAGCGCAACGGCTCCACCCTCAACTACAAGGACGGCGCCAACTACACCCTGGCCAACGTCTTCATGCTCGCCTATCCCTACGGCGCCCCGGACATCAACTCCGGCTACGAGTGGACCGACGCCGACGCGGGCCCGCCCAACGGCGGTACGGTCAACGCCTGCTGGCAGGACGGCTGGAAGTGCCAGCACGCCTGGCCGGAGATCATCCGCATGGTGGCCTTCCGCAACGCGGTACGCGGCGAGTCGGTGACGAACTGGTGGGACGACGGAGCCGACGCGATCGCCTTCGGGCGGGGCGCCAAGGGCTACGTCGCCATCAACCACGAGTCGGGCTCGCTGACCCGCACGTACCAGACCTCGCTGCCGGCGGGGACGTACTGCAACGTGCAGGCGAACACCTCGGTGACGGTCAATTCCAGCGGCCAGCTCACCGCCACCCTGGCCGCCAACACCGCCCTCGCGATCTACGCGGGGAAGTCCACCTGCTGATCCATCCGCTGCGTACCGATCACCGACAGCAGCCGCAGCGCCTCCTCGGAGCGTGAGCCCGGGGTCGCGGTGTAGATCACGACCTGCTGGTCCCGGTCGGTGATGTCGAGGGCGTCGCAGTTGACGGTGACCGGGCCCACCACGGGGTGCTGGAAGGTCTTGACCAGGGTGGGTTCGGCGGACACGTCGTGCGACTCCCACAGCCGCCTGAACTCCTCGCTCCCGGCGAGGAGTTCGGCCACCAGTCCGGTCACCTCGGGGGCGCCGGGGTAGCGGGCGGCGGCGGCCCGCAGACGCTGCGCCGAGAGCTGTGCGAAGGCGTCGACGTCCGACAGCCCGTAGAGCCTCCGGCCGCCCGGGCGCGGGCTGAGGAAGGCTCGGCGCACGATGTTGCGCTCGCGCGGGGGCAGCGCGGAGAAGTCCTCCATGAGCGCGGCCGCGAGATCGTTCCAGGCCAGCACCTCGAAGGTCGCGGAGGTCACGAAGGCGGCGGCCTGCGGAAGCCGGTGCAGCAGGTCCAGGATGCTCTGCCGGACTTCGCGGGAGGGCCCGGGCGGCGGTCCCGGCGGAGCTCCGGCGAGGTGGTGCAGATGGCCGCGCTCGGCGTCGGACAGCCGCAGCGCCCGCGCAAGGCCGCCCAGCACCTCCCGCGACGGCCGCGGCCCCCGCGCCTGCTCAAGCCGCGTGTAGTACTCCGTCGAGATGAACGCCAGCTGCGCCACCTCCTCGCGCCGCAGCCCCGGCGTCCGGCGGCGCGGGCCGCGCGGCAGCCCCACCTCGGCGGGAGAGATCCGCTCACGTCGGCTGCGCAGGAAAGCAGCGAGTTCTTGCTTGTCCACGCATCCAGTGTGCGCCGGGCGCCCGACCTCATCCAGGTACCGCCGGTGCCTGGATGGGCCCCGTGCCCGGACGCAGGCTCGAAGCCATGGACAACACAGTGAACACAGGCCTTCTGACCGGCAAGGTCGCCTTCATCAGCGGAGCCGGCCGCGGGATCGGCGCGGCGGCCGCCCGGCTCTTCGCCCGCGAGGGCGCCCGGGTCATGCTGGCGGCCCGCACGGAGGACCAGCTCAAGACGGTCACCGAGGAGATCCGCGCGGCCGGTGGCACCGCGGACTACACGGTGTGCGACCTGGCCGCCGCGGCGAGCGTCCGCGCCGCCGTCGACCGCACGGTGGAGGTCTACGGCCGCCTGGACCTCGCCTTCAACAACGGCGCCACCATCCAGCACCCCGGCCCCATGGACGAACTCCCCGAGGCCGACTTCGACCACATCACCGACGTCAACCTCAAGAGCGTCTGGCTCGCCATGACCGCCGAGGTCCACGCCATCCGGGCCACCGCCGGCACCGGCGCGATCGTCAACAACTCGTCCGTCGGAAGCCTGGGCGCCAACCCCGTCCTGCCGGTCTACGGCGCCCTGAAACGCGCCGTCAACAGCCTCACCGAGTCCGCCGCCGTCACCTACGGCCCCGAGGGCATCCGCGTCAACGCGGTCGCCCCCGGCGGCACGCTCACCGAGATGGTCCGCGCCTGGGAGGAGGCCACCCCCGGCGTCATCGACCGGATGAGGGCCACGACCCCGCTGGGCCGCACGGCCGACCCCGACGAGATCGCCGAGGCCGCCGCCTGGCTGCTCAGCGACCGCGCCTCCTATGTGACGGGCACGGTCCTGCGGGTGGACGGTGGGGCGCGGGCTTAGGCGGGCCTGGCGAAGTCCGCGGCGGTTCGGCAGCGCCCCGTAAGGGGCGCGGGCCTGTATCGATATGCGGCTCCGCCGCGTGGGCGCGGCCGGCCACGACGGCGCCGCAGTCGGCAGACGGCACATCGCGGCACTTCCAGCGGAGCCCTTAGGTCACGGAGTGACGTTGATGTGCGTGGCCAGCGCGGTGACCGAGAGGTCGGCGTGGTCGACCCACTGGGGGAACGCCAGCGTCTTGTGCTTGGTCGAGGCGGGCGGGGTGATCTCCAGGTAGGAGGCGTGCACCGCACCCGAGGTGCCGGTGTTGGCGTGGGTCCAGGCGACGACGGCCTCGGCGCTCTGGCCGTCCTTGAGGACCAGGGTCTTCTTGCCCGGGTCCTTGGCGTACCAGGTGTTGCCCCAGTGCGTGTGGGTCGTGATCGCCTTGTGCGCGGAGTTCTCCAGGCCCAGGCCGGGGTAGCCGCGCAGCGCACAGGTCTTCCCGCTGAGGTTGCGCAGCGTGATGACGACACCCTGGTGGTTCATGCCGCCGGCGAGCTGCTGGCCGAAGGTGGCCTTGAGCGCGGCGGCGGAGCAGGTGGGCGTGGCCTTGGCGGCGGCCGGGGTCGCCGCATTGGCGGTACCCGCCCAGACGAGGCCCAGACCGGCGAGCGCGGCCGCGCCTCCGGCAAGCTTGGCGCGGCTGATCCCGCGGCGGGCGCGGTGCCTGCCCGCGGACCCGGCGGTGTCGGTGCTGTAGGTGTTCAGGTCTTCGTTCACGGCGACGACGCTCCACTCGTGTCGTGAGGCACGGGGCGTGGTCTGCGCCCCGTGCCGTCCTCTGGTGCCTTACACGAGGTTCGATGCACGACACCGCGGATTTGTTCGCGCCGTGCCGCGGGAATCTTTCCGGGCCTACTTCCAGCTGTCACTCGTCGTGTAGCCGGAGGAGCTGCCCGTGGTGTAGGAGCGGTTGGTACCCGATTCCCATGTCACGGTTCCGGAGCTGTCCTTTTTGATGAACTTGTACTCAAATGTGGTGCTCTTCGGGACGATCACCAGCTTGCTCCACGTCGGGTACGACTCCGACGACAGCGGGATCGCGTCGCTCGTGTTCCAGGAGCCGAGGGACGCGATCGAGCCGACGACGTAGACGTTGGTGCCCCAGTCGGTGGTGGCGTACTCGTTGAAGGTGACGTCGGTGGCCGAGTCGCTCGCCACGTTCCAGGAGTTTTTCAGCGAGATCGCCGAAGTCGTCGTGGCCGCCGCTCTGTTGGCGTTCGATTCCCAGGTGACGTTCCCGGAGCTGTCCTTCTTCACGTATTTGTAAGTGAAGGACGTGTTGATCGGCACGTTCACCGCGCCCGACCAGACCGGGTAGCCGGAGGACGACAGCTGGACCGCCTTCGAGGTGTCCCAGCCGCCCAGGGCGTCGAGGGAGCCGACGACGTAGACATTGGTGCCCGAGGTGGTGGAGGCGTACTCGTTGAAGGTGGCCGTCACCGTGGGGGTGGAGCCGCCACCGCCACCTGTGTCGTCGCAGCCGACCGTGCAGGTGTAGTCGGCGTTGTAGAAGGCGACCGCGTCCTTCGCGGGGATGGTGATCGACGCGTTCCCGCCGGAGACCGTCACCGTGCTCGCGCCGCCGTCGACGACGTTCGCGTACGTGCCGTCCGCCATGCCGGTCGCGAAGGTGTAAGTGGCGGACGAGGAACCGTTGTTGACGGCGAAGAAGCCGGCGCCGCTGCGGCCGAAGCCGATGACGGAGGACGACTTGGTCGACCAGTCGGAGACGGCCGCGCTGCCGGCCGCGTTGTGCCAGGCCACCATGCCGACGACCGCCGTGTCCCGGTCCAGGCAGTTCCAGCCGTTGGAGCAGTCGGTGTCGGTGACGAACCCGGCCGAGTTCGGCGGCGCCTGGTCGCTCTGCGTCCACTGCCAGCTGGAGTAGATGGTCGGCGTCGACCACTTGTAGGCGAGCTCGAAGAGGTTGGCGAGCCGGTAGCTGTCGCCGTCCTTGTAGCTCATGTGCAGGCCGTTGCGCTCGGTGTCGTGGTTGGTCACGAAGGACACCGAGTTGGCGGCGGGCAGGATGCCGCTGCTCTCCAGGGAGGACAGGTCGCTGACGTTGCCCTGGAACGCCGACTTCATCCTGCTCGCGTAGGTGAAGTCGAGGACGTCACCCGAGCCGTAGTAGTCGCTGGGCTGCGGGGTCGAGCCCGGGTAGACCTCGTCGAAGACGTACGGCGTCGCACCGGACGTCGTGGTGTTCAGCCTGGCGACGATCGCCGCCATGTCGGTGGCCGGGATGTGCTTGGCCGAGTCCACCCGGAAGCCGTCGACGCCCAGGGCGATCTGCTTGTTGAGGAAGGCGGCGAGGCCCGAACGGACGTTGTCCGCACTGGTCTTGAGGTCCGGCAGGCCGAGCAGTTCGCAGTTCTGGACCTGCGTGAGGTTGGAGTAGTCCTGGATGGTCAGGTCGGAGGTGGGGCAGTCGGCGGAGGTGTGGTAGTCGCCCGGGTCCCAGTCGGGGGTGTCGTACTTGCCGGTGAGCGTGGTGCCGTCGTAACCGGTGCCGGTCTGCGCGGCGGTGTGGTTGATGACCGCGTCCGTGTAGACCTTCACGCCCGCCGCGTGACAGGCGCCGACCATCGACGCGAACTGGGTCGCCGTACCGAAACGGCTGTTCAGGGTGTACGAGTACGGCTGGTAGACGTCCCACCAGTAGTAACTGGACTGCTTGAGGGACTCGGAGGGCGGGGCGACCTGGACCGCGCCGTAGCCGGCCGGGCCGAGGACGTTCGTGCATTCGGACGCGATCGAGTTCCAGTTCCACTCCCACAGGTTGGCGATCACATCGCCCTTGGCGGTGGTGTCCGCCTGTGCGGGCGCGGCCGGGAGGGCGATCACGCCGGCCACGGCGAGGGCGCCCGCGGCCAGTGCACCCGCTGTGCGGCGGAGGACACCCGGGGGCCGGTGTCTGGTGGTCATGTGCGGCTCCGAAAGGCTCGGAAAGGAAGGGGACAGGCTTCAACAACCCGTGAGAGTGCGGCAGTTGGGATACCGCGTCAATACACCCCGTGAAAGTTCTTGCTGTGAATTGCAAGCCTCTTGCTGTAAGCCTTTCGTCGGCGGTACGGTCGCGCGGGGTCGGACCCAAGAGAGCCGCAATCGCTAGGAGTTCACACCGGTGATACATGTCAGACGGGTCGCGGCCGTCGCCGTCGCCGCCCTCGCCGCCGCGCTCGTGCAGCCCCTCGCCGCACACGCCGCCGCCCCGCCCGCACCGCCCTCCGACGCGAAGCTCGCCGCCGAGCCCGCCCGGCACGACGACACCCGCGAGCAGTTCTACTTCGTCATGCCGGACCGTTTCGCCAACGGCGACACCGGCAACGACCAGGGCGGCCTCACCGGCTCCCGCCTCTCCACCGGGTACGACCCCACCGACAAGGGCTTCTACCAGGGTGGTGACCTCAAGGGCCTGACCAAGCGGCTCGACTACATCAAGGGGCTCGGCACCACCGCCCTCTGGATGGCCCCGATCTTCAAGAACAAGCCGGTGCAGGGCACGGGCAGCAACGCCTCGGCCGGCTACCACGGTTACTGGATCACCGACTTCACCCAGGTCGACCCGCACTTCGGGACCAACAAGGACCTGGAGACCCTGATCTCCAAGGCGCACGCCAAGGGGATGAAGGTCTTCTTCGACGTCATCACCAACCACACCGCCGACGTCGTCGACTACGAGGAGAAGTCGTACGACTACCTCTCCAAGGGCGCCTTCCCCTACCTGACCAAGGACGGGCAGCCCTTCGACGACGCCGACTACGCGGACGGGAAGAAGAAGTTCCCGGCCGTCTCCGCCGCCTCCTTCCCGCGCACGCCGACCGTGGCCGGCGACAGCAAGGTGCCGTCCTGGCTCAACGACCCGACGATGTACCACAACCGGGGCGACTCCACGTTCGCCGGCGAGTCCGCCACCTACGGCGACTTCTCCGGCCTCGACGACCTGTGGACCGAGCGTCCCGAGGTCGTCAGCGGGATGGAGAAGATCTACCAGCGGTGGGTGCGGGACTACGACATCGACGGCTTCCGGATCGACACCGTGAAGAACGTCGACATGGAGTTCTGGACCCAGTGGGCGACCGCGCTCGACACGTACGCGGCGCGGCACGGCCGTAAGAACTTCTTCATGTTCGGCGAGACCTACTCCGCCGACACCTCGGTCACCTCCCCGTACGTCACCCAGGGGCGGTTGGACGCGACCCTCGACTTCCCCTTCCAGGACGCGGCCCGCGCCTACGCCTCCCAGGGCGGCAGCGCGCAGAAGCTCGCCTCGGTCTTCGGCGACGACTACAAGTACACGACCGACAAGGCCAACGCCTACGAGCAGGTCACCTTCCTCGGCAACCACGACATGGGCCGGATCGGGTACTTCCTGGAGCAGGACGACCCGAAGGCCACGGACGCCCAGCTGCTGGCCAAGGACCGGCTCGCCAACGAGCTGATGTTCCTCAGCCGGGGCAACCCGGTCGTCTACTACGGCGACGAGCAGGGCTTCACCGGCTCGGGCGGGGACAAGGACGCCCGGCAGACGATGTTCGCGTCGAAGGTCGCCGACTATCTCGACGACGACGAGATCGGCACCGAGCGCACGCATGCGAGCGACGCCTATGACACCGGGGCACCGCTCTACAAGCAGATCAGTGCTCTGAGCAAGCTCCGCGCGGCCAACCCCGCCCTCGCCGACGGCGTCCAGACCGAGCGCTACGCCGCCGACGGCGCCGGCGTCTACGCGTTCACCCGGACGGACGCGAAGACCGGCCAGGAGTACGTCGTCGCCTTCAACAACGCCGACACGGCCAAGACGGCCACCTTCGCCACCGGCTCCGCCGACATGCGCTACCGCGCGGTCTATGGCACGGACGGCACCGTCACATCCGACGGCTCCGCCCGGCTGACCGTCACCGTGCCCGTCGCCTCCGCCGTCGTCTACAAGGCCACCGGCCTCCTCGCCGAGCCCGCCACCAGCCCGGAGATCACCCTCGCCGCCCCGGCCGCCGGCGCCACCGGCACCGTCGACCTCTCCGCGAACGTCACCGGCGGACAGCTCAACCGGGTCGTCTTCGCCGCCCAGGTCGGCACCGGCAGGTGGACCACCCTCGGCTCCGCCGACCACGCCCCCTACAAGGTCACCCAGACCCTCGCCGAGGACGTCCCGGCCGGCACCGCCCTGCGCTACAAGGCGGTCGTAGTCGACTCGGCGGGCCACCGCGCCGCCGCCACGGCCGAGAGCACCTCCGGCACCCCGCCCACCCCCGAGACCCCCACCGCCTCCTCCCGCGACTACGCGATCGTCCACTACCGGCGCACCGACGGCGACTACACCGACTGGGGCCTGTACGCCTGGGGCGACATCGCCGACGGCGAGGCGACCACCTGGCCCGCCGGTCACCCGTTCGTCGGCCGCGACGCGTACGGCGCCTTCGCCTACGTCAAGCTGAAGTCCGGCGCCTCGAACGTCGGCTTCCTCGTCGTCGACAAGGACGGCGACAAGGACGTCTCCGCCGACCGCTCCATCGACGTCACCACGACGGGCGAGGTCTGGATCGAGCAGGGTAAGGCGGACGTACTGACGAAGAGACCCGATTACCCCGCCCAGGACACCACCAAGGCGGTCATCCACTACCACCGCGTCGACGGGAACTACGACGGCTGGGGCCTGCACGTCTGGACGGGCGCCGCGAACCCCACCGACTGGTCGAGCCCCCTGAAGCCGGCGAGGACCGACGCCTACGGCGAGGTCTTCGAGGTACCGCTCACCGAGGGTGCCACCAGCCTCAGTTACATCATCCACAACGGTGACGAGAAGGATCTCTCCTCCGACCAGTCCCTGGACCTCACCTCCAGCGGCCACGAGGTGTGGCTGTTGAACGGCCAGGAGAAGTACCTGCTCCCGCAGCCCGCCGGCAGCGCGGCCGCCCTCGACCTGACCACCTCCAAGGCGATCTGGATCGACCGGTCCACGGTCGCCTGGAACGGCGCCGACGGTGCCGCCTCCACCCAGCTCCTCTACTCCCACGACGGTTCGATCGCCGTCAAGGACGGGACGCTGACCAGCGACGACGAGCGGTGGCTGCGGCTGACGAAGACCACCCTCACCGACGCCCAGAAGGCCAAGTTCCCGCAGCTGAAGGACTACCCGGCCTGGTCGGTCGACCCGCGCGACCGTGACCGGGTGCGCGAGGCGCTCGACGGACAGCTCGTCGCTTCCCAGCGGGCGGCCAACGGCGCCGTGCTGGCGGCGACCGGGGTGCAGATCGCGGGCGTGCTCGACGATGTGTACTCCGGCGCCACGACCGCGACCCTCGGTCCGGTCTTCCACCGCGGAAAGCCGACCCTCTCCGTCTGGGCGCCGACCGCGCAGAGCGTGGGCCTCGAACTCGACGGCTCCACCCTGGCCATGAAGCGGAACCCCGCCACCGGCGTCTGGTCCGTCACCGGCCCCAGGTCCTGGAAGAACAAGCCCTACCGGTATGTCGTGAAGGTCTGGGCGCCCAGCGTCCGGAAGCTGGTGACCAACAAGGTCACCGACCCCTACTCGGTCGCGCTCACCGCGAACTCCGAGCGCAGTCTCGTCGTCGACCTGGCCGACAGGTCCCTCACCCCGGGCGGCTGGTCGACCTACACCAAGCCCGAGGCCGTACCGCTGAAGGACGCCCAGATCCAGGAGCTGCACGTCCGGGACTACTCGGTGGCGGACTCCACGGTCCCGGCCGCCGACCGGGGCACGTATCTGGCCTTCACCGACAAGGGCAGCGACGGCTCGAAACACCTGCGTGCGCTCGCGAAGTCCGGGACGTCGTACGTCCATCTCCTCCCGGCCTTCGACTTCGCCACCGTGCCCGAGAAGAAGGCCGACCAGGCGAGCCCCGGCTGCGACCTGGCCTCCTACCCGGCCGACTCCGACCAGCAGCAGGAGTGCGTCGCCGCGACCGCAGCCAAGGACGCCTACAACTGGGGGTACGACCCCTACCACTTCACGGTCCCCGAGGGGTCGTACGCCACCGACCCCGGCGGCACCGCCCGCACGGTCCAGTTCCGGCAGATGGTCAAGTCGCTGAACGAGGACGGCCTGCGGGTCGTCATGGACGTCGTCTACAACCACACGGCGGCGAGCGGGCAGGCGGACACGTCCGTCCTCGACAGGATCGTGCCCGGCTACTACCAGCGGCTGCTCGCCGACGGCTCGGTCGCGAACAGCACCTGCTGCGCCAACACCGCGCCCGAGAACGCCATGATGGGCAAGCTGGTGGTCGACTCGATCGTCACCTGGGCCAAGGAGTACAAGGTCGACGGCTTCCGCTTCGACCTGATGGGCCACCACCCGAAGGCCAACATCCTGGCGGTCAGGAAGGCCCTGGACGCGCTGACCTTGAAGAAGGACGGCGTCGACGGCAAGAAGATCATCCTGTACGGCGAGGGCTGGAACTTCGGCGAGGTCGCCGACGACGCCCGGTTCGTGCAGGCCACGCAGCAGAACATGGCCGGGACGGGCATCGCGACCTTCTCCGACCGGGCCCGGGACGCCGTACGCGGCGGCAGCCCCTTCGACGAGGACCCCGGCGTCCAGGGCTTCGCGTCCGGGCTGTACACCGACCCCAACTCGTCCACGGCCAACGGCACCGAGGCCGAGCAGAAGGCCCGCCTCCTGCACTACCAGGACCTGATCAAGATCGGCCTGAGCGGCAACCTCGCCGGGTACCGGTTCACCGACACCGACGGCAAGGAGGTCACCGGCGCCGAGGTCGACTACAACGGCTCGCCCGCCGGTTACGCGGACGCGCCCGGCGACGCCCTCGCCTATGTCGACGCGCACGACAACGAATCGCTCTTCGACGCGCTGACGTACAAGCTGCCGGCCACCACCAGCGCCTCCGACCGGGCCCGGATGCAGGTCCTCGCGATGGCCACGGCCGCCCTGTCGCAGGGTCCGTCGCTCTCCCAGGCGGGTACGGATCTCCTCCGCTCCAAGTCCCTGGACCGCAACTCCTTCGACAGCGGCGACTGGTTCAACGCCATCCACTGGAACTGCTCCGACGGCAACGGCTTCGGCCGCGGGCTGCCCTTGGCCGCCGACAACGCGTCCAAGTGGCCGTACGCCGAGTCGCTGCTGAGCTCGGTGCGCGTCGGGTGCGCGGAGATCGACGGGGCCTCGGCCGCCTACCGTGATCTGCTGAGAATCCGTACGACCGACAGCGTGTTCTCGCTGGACACGGCCGGACAGGTGCAGTCGAATCTCTCGTTCCCGCTGTCCGGGAAGGACGAGACGCCCGGCGTGATCACCATGGAACTGGGAGACCTGGTCGTCGTGTTCAACGCGACGCCGGAGCGGCAGGAGCAGCGGGTGGGCGCGCTGGCCGGTACCGGTTACCGGCTGCACCCGGTGCAGGCGGCGGGCACGGATTCCGTCGTCAAGTCCGCATCTTACGACCGGGAAGCGGGTACGTTCATCGTTCCGGGACGCACCGTGGCGGTGTTCTCCCGGACCGCATGACATCCGCACTACTTTGGTGGGGCAGGCCCAGAACCGGGTGCTGCCCCACCGGCGTTGTCCAGGGGCTGGTAAATGGACGTCAACGGCAAGCTGACAGACACCACCGTGCTGATCGTGGACGACGAGGCCGCGAGCCGGTACGCGATGGGCACCGTGCTGCGCCGGGCCGGTCACGAGGTCGTCCCGGTCGCCTGCGGCCAGGAGGCGCTCAGCGAACTCGACGTACGGCTGCGCAAGGGCCGGCTGCCCGACGTGGCCCTCATCGACGTGCACCTGCCGGACATGAGCGGCTTCGAGCTGTGCCGCCGGCTCAGGGCGCGGCCGCACATGGCCGGCCTGCCCGTCGTGCACTTCTCGGCCCTGTCCTCCGTCCCGGCGGACCGCTGCCCGGGCCTGGAGATGGGCGCCGAGGCGTATCTGACCGTGCCCGCCGAGCCGGAGGACATCGAGGCGGCGGTCCGGGCCGCGGTCCGCGCCGCCCGGCTGCGCGCCGACGACCAGGCACTGGTACGGCGGCTCAGGCAGCTGTCGGAGACGATCGTCACCATCCAGTCGGCGCGCTCGCTGCACGAACTGGCCGACGCGGCGGCGGACGGCGCCGCCCGGCTGCTCGGCAGCCCCGCCGCCGTCTTCGTCCTCGACCGGGACGGCGAGCTGTACCGCGGCCTGAGCCGGGAGCGCACCTCCCTCGCCCTGCCCGACGAGGGCGCCCACCGGGACGTGGCCGGGCTGCTGCGGCGGCTCACCCGAGGGCAGTCCGGGGTGCAGATCACCACCGTGCCGGCGCCGCTGTGGCCCACCGGGTTCTTCCGGCCTGGGGTACAGCACGACGCCCGGCTGACGCTGGTCCTCACCCAGGACGGCAAGGTGCCGGTCTGCCTGGCCACCCCCACCCGCGGCCGGCGCCGGGTCAGCCCCGAGAACGAGGCGCTGCTGGCCCAGCTGGCCCAGGCCACCGCGCTCGCCGCCGAGCCGCTGCTCATGTACCAGGTGGAGCGGCATGTCGCGCTCACCCTCCAGCACAGCTTCCTGCCCCGCCCGCACCAGCTGCCCGAGCTGCCGGGCGTCGACATAGCGGTGCGGTACGAGCCCGCCTCCCAGGAGACCGAGATCGGCGGCGACTTCTACGCCGCGCTACGGGTCGGCGACGGCGTGCTCACCGCGGTGGGGGACGTCGTAGGGCACTCGCTGGACGCGGCCACCGTCATGGTCGAACTGCGGCACGCCCTGCGCGCCTACTGCCTCGCGGAGAGCGACCCGGCCGCACTCGCCGAACGGCTCGACCGGCTGCTCCAGCACTACCACGCCGAGGTCACGGCCACCCTCTGCCTGGCCCTGATCGACCCCGGCACCGGGCGCACCCGTATCGCCAACGCCGGCCACATCCCGCCGCTGATACTGGGCGACGACGGCAGCGCCGAGTACGTCAAGGCGTCCGGTCCGCTGCTCGGCGTGGGCCTGCCGCACCCGCCGCCCACCGAGCTGGTCCTCGGACCCGCCGACCGGCTCCTCATGGTCACCGACGGCCTGATCGAGACCCGGGGCACCGACCTCACGGACTCCATGGAACACCTCCGCGCCGCCGCCGTCGGCGCCCTGCCCGGCCTGGAGGCCCTGTGCGACACCCTCCTGGCCTGCTTCGGCCGCGACCGGGAGGACGACGTCGCCCTGCTGGCCCTGAGCCTGGCGGACTAGGCTGGCCACCAGTTCCACATTGACCAGGAGGGTCCATGCCGCAGATCACCGTCGACTACACCGCCGCCGCGGAGGGCGTCTTCGACCGGGAGGGCTTCGCCAGGGCTCTGCACACCGCCGTCGTCGAGATCGCGGCTGCCAAGCCCGAGGCCTGCAAGACGCTGTTCCGCGCCGCGGACGAGACCGCCTTCGGCTATGACGCCGAGGGGGCTCATGTCATCGTGCACGTGACCTTCGGCCTGCTCGCCGGCCGCACCGACGAGACGAAGGCGAAGCTGACCGAGACGACCCTGGAACTGCTGCGGGAGCACCTGAAGCCGGAGGGGTCCGTGCTGCACGCGTCGGCGGAGGTCCGGGACCTGGACCCGTCGTACCGGAAGTACGAAGGCTAGCCTCAGCGCCCCGTAAGGGGCGCGGGGCTGTGCCGATATGCGGCTCCGCCGCGTGGGCGCGACCAGCCACGACGGCGCTGCAGATGCGCCTCGGCCCCACTCTCGGGGGCTCAGCCCGCCAACGCCAGCAGCCGGACGGCCAGGTCCGCGAACGGGCCGTCGCCCGGTTCGTCCTTGACCATCCGCTTCAGCAGGGTGCTCATCTCCTCGTCCTGGGCGGCGCTGACGGCGGCCAGCGCCGCGAAGTCGTGGACGAGCTGGACCTCCAGTTCGGCGCGGGGGATGCGCCGGCCGTCCAGCCAGATCAGCGCGGTCGACTCGGCGAGGGAGATCCAGGAGCGGACGACCAGTTCCAGCCGGGCCGGCGCCTCGGTGACGTCGAGGTGCGCGAGGATCTGCTCGTAGGCGGCCTGCCGCACGGAGTCGATGAGCGCGTTGGTCGCGGACGAGCCGACCGCCGGGCCACCGCGCATCAACGCGGCGAAACCGGGCCCGTGTTCGTCGACGAAGTCGAAGAAACGCCGCATCACCCGCAGCAGCCGCGCCCCGAGCGGACCCTCCTGCGGCTCGGCGAAGCGGCCCGCGAGATCCTCCGAGGCACGCTTCAACGCGGCCTCGTACAGGCTGAGTTTGCCGGGGAAGTAGTGGTAGACGAGGGGCCGCGAGATGCCCGCGGCCGACGCTATCTCGTCTATGGAGACCTCGTCGGGCGAGCGACGGCTGAACAGTTCGAGGGCGACGCCGATCAACTGCTGCCGCCGCTCCTCGACTCCCAATCTGCGGCGTACCCCGGTACTCATACGAACACCTTACCGATCGGATCCGGCCTCCAACGGACCTGACCCGTCATGGGCGTTCACAGATCCAGCACAAGTCTCCCCCGGCGCGCCCGGGATACGCAGATCAGCATCGAGTCGGCACGCTCCGTGTCCGTCAGCAGCTCGTCCCGGTGCTCCACCTCCCCGGCCAGCACCCGCTGCCGGCAGGTCCCGCAGAACCCCTGTGCGCAGGAGTACGCCGTGTCGGGGAGTTCCGCCCGCACCGCGGCCAGCACGGTCGAGTCGGCAGGCACCGTCACCGTCCGTCCGCTGCGCCGCAGTTCCAGTTCGAACTCCTGGTTGCCCGCGCTGCCGGTGTCCGGCGCGAAGCGTTCGAGGCGGACGGCGGGGAACCGTTCCTCCACCGCTGCCATCAGCCCCTGCGGGCCGCAGCAGTACACCAGCGCGCCCTCGGGGACCGTCAGCGCGTCGAGGTCCGGGCGGCCGTCCTCGTCCGCCGCGACGACCGTGACCCGGTCGTCCCCGGCCAGCTTCGCCAGGAACGGCATCGACGCCCGGCTCCGCCCGCAGTACAGCAGCCGCCACTCCACACCCGCCGGCACGGCCCGCACCATCGACAGGATCGGGGTGATGCCGATGCCCCCGGCGACGAAGACATAGGAGTCGGCCCCGACGAGCGGGAAGCGGTTGCGCGGCCCGCGCACCTCCAGCTCCATGCCCTCGGCCACCTGCTCATGGACCTCCCGGGAGCCGCCCCGCCCGTCCGCGACCAGCCGCGTGGCGATCGTGTACGACGAGGTGTCCGCCGGGTCCCCGCACAGCGAGTACTGCCGGACCAGTCCCGACGGCAGCACCACGTCGAGGTGCGCTCCCGGTTCCCAGCCCGGCAACCGCCGGCCTTCCAGGCGCAGTTGTACGACGCCGTCCGCGACCGTCGTGCGCGAGGCGACCCGCAGCCGCAGCGTCCGGGAGCGCGGCTGTCCGGAGACCGGCGGGTCCAGGGCCGGCATCGGCCACAGCGGGGAGACCTCTATACGGCGTCTCATGGCCCGCTTGACGAGCAGCGCGGCGCCCGCGAGGGCGACCACGGTCCGCAGCCTCGGCATCACTCGGCCCCCTTCCCGGCGTGCTCCGCGGCCAGCGCGGCGGGGGAGGAGGCGAGGTAGGCGACCGCCTGGGCGGTGGAGCCCTCCTGGGAGGGGTGGTAGCCGCGGCCCAGGTACCTCGGTATGGACCTGAGCATGTCGCCGGTGGCGGGCAGGGTGCCGCGCCGGCCGGCGAGATGGAAGTCCCGGAGCCGGGCCCGGCCTTCGAGGAGCGTCGGGTCGTTCGCCATGAAGAAGCGGGCACCGCGCTGCCACAGGAACACGATCGCCGTGAACGCCGTCGCCCAGGTCCGCACCCGCCGCCGGTAGCTGCCGTCGACGTGCTGGAACAGGTCGAAGGCGACCGACCGGTGCTCGACCTCCTCGGCGCCGTGCCAGCGCAGCAGGTCCAGCATGGTCGGGTCGGCGCCGCGCCGGTCGAGTGCGTCGGCGTTGAGCACCCAGTCGCCGAGGAAGGCGGTGTAGTGCTCGATGGCCGCGATCAGCGCGACCCGTTCGAGGAGCCACCAGCGGCGCGCCCGGCCCGGCGGCAGGGTCCGGTCGCCCAGCAGCTTCTCGAAGAACCAGTCGACCTGCGCGGTGTACGGCGCCGGGTCCAGCCCCAGCTCCTTGAGGTGGGGCAGCACCTCGTCATGGGCCTGGGAGTGCATCGCCTCCTGTCCGATGAACCCGACGACGTCCGCGCGCAGCCGCTCGTCACGGATCAGGGGCAGCACCTGCTTGTAGACGTGCACGAACCAGCGCTCGCCGGCGGGCAGCAGCAGATGCAGCACGTTGATGGTGTGCGTGGCGAGCGGATCGCCGGGAACCCAGTGCAGCGGGGTGTCCTGCCAGGCGAAGGACACGTTGCGGGCCGTGAGCGCGATGTGCTCGGACGCCACCGGTTGCGGCTGCTTGTTGGACATGGCGTCAATGTACTGACGGGTAAGCAGCGTGAGAAGACCTGCGGCAGGGCTTGTTTACGGAAGTGTCAGCAAGGTTCGGCCGCCCGGGGAGGTCTCACCGCAGCCCACTGATCTCGCCCCCGTCCTCCAGCGTCCCCGTCAGGTCGGCCTGCGCCCCCTGCTTCGCCTCGGCCGCCAGCAGCGTCCCCCGGGCCGACGCGGTGACCCCGCCGGTCGCCCGGATCGACGTCGTGTCGCGGCTGCCCGCGGCCAGCAGGTACCACTGCCCGGCCCCGGACTTCCACAACACCCCGGCCAGCACCTGCGGATCACGCGGACCGCACGCCGTCACGCCGGACCCCTTCGCCGCCACCGCCCCGTACCGGCTGCCCGGCGTCCGGAACTGGGCCAGCGACACCGCGCCGTCGCCCCGCCAGGTCTCCGCACGCGTGCACACCCACGACGCGGTGCCGCCGGCATCCGGCAGCGGCTGCTCCGCGAACGCCCACGCGTTGACACTGCGCACTCCGGCGGACCGCTCCGCGGACAGCGAGCAGGCGAACGGCGCCCAGTCGCGCAGCGCCTTCGCGCCCGAGGCCTCGCCGGTGTATCCGGGCCGGCCCGAGGTGAGGCGGGCCGGCACCAGTTCGCCCAGGTCGGTCGAGAGGTGCGTACCCTGCGCGTCGGTCAGCTGCAGCACGTTCCAGGACGTGCACGCCCCCTGCTGGAGGGCGGGGCTGGCCAGCGGACCGGTCACCCCGTCGGCCAGCCCGAGGTCCATCGCCCCCGCGGTCGGTTTCACCAGGTCCCGCTCCGCCGCCCTGGTCACCCAAGGAGCCGTCAGATAGCGGACGTTGCCGTCGGAGCGGCCCAGCACCATCGCCTCGGCCTCGACACCGGTCGCGCCGTCGACGCGGGCGAAGTCCAGGGCCGCGCCCTGGGTGCCGTCCTTCGGCTCGGCGTAGCGGGCGATGCGCAGACCGTCGTAGAAGATCACCACTCGGGCGCTGTCGACGACGCCCGCGTACAGCAGTTGGGGCGGTCCCGCCGGGCCGCCGGTCTGGGTGCCGGGGGTCGCCGAGACGCGGACGGTCTCGCCGGGGCGGGCCCAGACGGCGAGGGCGCGGCGCAGCAGCGCGGTGTCGCCGGTGAGGGCGCCGCGCGCGGGCCAGGCGGAGAGGTCGGTGCGGGCGGCGGTCTTCCAGGCGGTGGCCGGGGCCTTCGTCAGCTGCGCCGGGTCCAGGGCGGCCTGGGCCGCCGGGTTCTGCGCGTACACCGGCGCCGCCGCGCCGTCGGCGCCCCAGCCGCCGCCCGGCAGTGCGACCAGTGCCCCGCACACCGCGAGTGCGGCCGCGGCGGCCAGCGCGGCCTTGGTGTGCTGGCGGCGCCGCATCAGATCGGTGGGCCGCACCTGCAGGGAACAGGGGTCGAACTCGGGGGAGTCGAGCAGCGGGTACTCGGCCGGCACGCCGTTCGCCTCGGCGAGCGCGTCGTCCGGGTGCTCCACCCCGGCCGCCCGGAGGATCTTGCGGACGTCGCCGTCGGGGAGCTGCTCGAGACCGCGCAGGGCATAGGCGGCGCGGGCCGGGCCGGACAGGGTGGCGAGGCGCTGGTCAAGGGCGAGTTCGTCGGCGCCGCCGGAGTGCGGGAAGAGCCTGAGGCCCCACACCTGGGGGAGCAGCGGCGGCAGCTGCGCCCGCTTGGGCCACGCGGTCAGCCTGAGCGGCAGGCCCGCCTCCAGTGCCGTACGCACCACTTCGAGGCGGACCAGGGCGTACCCGGGGTCGGTGTTCCGGCCGGTGGACTGGGCCGGGATCACCGGGGCCTGCTTACGGCCGCGCGGCAGCGCCCGCTGGGCCAGGGAGTGCGCGGTCAGGACGCGGCGGCCCCGGGGCAGGCCCGGCGGCAGCACCAGATAGGCGAGCCGGACCAGCCGTGGGTAGTGCTCGACGAGCGCGGCCTCGGCCTGCTCGACATCGACGGCCGGACCCAGGGCTCCGGCGGAGGCTGCTGCGTGACGCTGGGCTACATCCTGTGACTGCACGTCCTGAAGAACGAGCGACCCGTTGGTAGGTCACCGCCACCCGGGTGACCACGGCATCCTGGAGCCCTGTTCGATTTGAGCACCCCGCGGCCCACAGCCGTATCGAAGGGGAGGGCCCCGAAGTCATTCCCGGGGCCGGCAACGCGACCGGAGGAACAGATGAGGTTGACCCGACCGATGCTCGCCGTGGCCGGCGCGGCGGCCGTACTGGCGCTGGCGGGCTGTGGATCCGGTGACAGCAGTGCGGAGGCGAAGATACCGGTCACCGCGACCGGCAGCCTGGAGAGCCTGGCCGCCAAGGTGAAGTGCACCCCGGACATGCAGATCGACTCCGACGAGGTCCGCCAGGCGATCTGCAAGACCACGGCCGGCAAGTTCGTCTTCGCCACCTTCGCCACCGACCGCGGCCAGCGTGAGTGGATCAACGACGCCAAGGACTACGGCGGTTTCTACCTCGTCGGCCGCAAGTGGGTCGCCGTCGGCGACGACAAGGTGGTCAAGGCGCTCCGGACCACGCTGGGCGGCGACGAGGAGATCGGGACCGACCACAGCAAGCACACCAGCTGAACCTCCCGGCACACACGAGAAGGCGGGCGGTGGGATCTCCCACCGCCCGCCTTCTCGCTATCGGCTGCTAGGTGTTGCTCACTGGCACTTGCGGCCGGTGTTGATGCAGTTGGCGATCTTCGCCGCCAGGTTGTTCTTGGTGACGCTGATGAAGTCGTCGTGGTCGGTCGACGGCTTGTGCAGCTGCTCCGGGAAGCCGTCCACGGCGTAGGCGTTCTTCACCGTGCCGTCCGCCTGGAGGGTGGGGGGCGTGATCTTGTAGACCAGGCTCATCGTCAGCTGCGGGATCGCCTTGAAGCCGTTGCCGCAGACGCCGCTCGCCGGGTCCGCGAAGGCCACGTGCGAACGGTGGTTGGCGCTGTCGATGTTGACGCCGTCCCAGCAGCTCTGGAAGGCGAAGATGCGGACCACGTTGCTGCCCTGCGGGCAGATCGGGTACTGCTCCGTCAGCTGCACCTTGTTCTCGAAGCCGGTGCAGCTCCAGTGCGCGTTGGCGTTGGCCAGACCGTTGGTCGTGGTCTTGGCGTCACCGGTGATGATGCGCAGGAACTGCGGCATCGCGACGACCTTGGCGGCCGGGCTGCCGACGTACTTGATCTGCGCCGACTGCGGGACCAGGATCTTGCCGACGTTGCCTTCCTTGCCACCGCCGTCCGCGTTCTGGTCGAAGTCCTGCGAGCCGTCCTGGACACGCACGACCGGCCAGTAGTACGACGACAGGTCGCTCTGGTTCTGGCAGGAGCTCGGCGCCGCCAGCATCGAGTCGTTGGTGGCGAACGCGTTGACCTTCTGGTTGCCGACGTAGTCGTGCAGGTGGTGCGCGCCGTTGGTCACGCCGGGCGCCACGATGACGTTGTCGGTGTTGTGGTTCTTGTTCGCGTTCACACCGCAGCGGGTGGTGAAGGTGCCGGTCGAAGCGGTGCGCTGCTTCTGCGGCTTGGCCAGCACGTTCGGCGCGACCTTCGTGATGTCCACGAAGTCGGCCGCGACCGGGCCGTTGCCGGCCTGCCCGCCGATGTTCGCCGGCGCGCTGGCGCTGGCACTCGGGGCGGCCGTGGCCTGGCCGTTGTTCCCGTTGTTGTTCCCGCCGTTGTTCTGCCCGCCGTTGTTCTGGCCGTTGTTGTTCTGACCACCGTTGTTGTTGCCACCGCCGGCGGTGGTCTGGTTGGCGGTCTGCGTGGTGCAGGCGGCGAGCTGGGCCAGCGAGCTGTCGAACTGTCCGCCGACCCGGGTGATGTCGATCCGGATCCGGTCGATCGTGGCCGCCCGCTTCTCCTTCAGGGGGCCGACGATCGCGTTCTGTACGAAGTTCGCGTCGTTCGCCTGAGCCTGGCGGGTGGAGGCGAGACGGGCGTAGGCCTCGGTGATCTGCTTGTCGAGTTTCGCCAGTTCCGCCGCCACCCCCATCTTGGCGTTGGCGGGCACGTTCGTCAGTTTCTGGCCGACGTCCGGGCAGGAGATCGTCGCGACCGAGGCAGCGGCGGCCTTCGTGTAGTTCTGCGCCGAGTTGTTCGACTCGTGAGCCGAAGCGTTCATCTGCGCATAAAGCAGCCCGCCCCCGCCGAGTGCGACAGCCGCCGATGCGGCTATGACCTTGACGGTCAGCGGCGAACGGCGTTTGCGTATGTTGCGTCCCATGGAACTCCTCAGACCTTCCTTGCGGGGCGGCATCGAGGCGCCCGACAGGAGTGAAGCGGCGTCCATTCATACGCAGCCCGTCTCAGGCGTGTTCAGGCGTCTCACAAATTCATCAGAGATTTGTTACGCACTTGGGGCACAACTGCCGTTTGAGCAGGGAGATTTCTGGAAAATCAGCGGTCGCGGTCCAGATACGCGAGCACCGCGAGGACGCGCCGATTGTCATCGTCCGACACCTCAAGTCCGAGTTTGGTGAAGATGTTGGAGGTGTGTTTGGCGATGGCCCGTTCCGTGACGACGAGCTGCCCGGCGATCGCCGCGTTCGAACGGCCCTGCGCCATCAGCTCCAGCACCTCCTGCTCGCGCGGTGTCAAGCCCTCCAGCGGCCGGTCGCCGGAACGCCGGGACAGCAGCTGCTGGATCACCTGCGGGTCCATGGCCGTACCGCCGGCCGCGACCCGCCGTACGGCGTCCACGAACTGCTCCGCGTCGAACACCCGGTCCTTCAGCAGATACCCCACCCCGCCGCTGCCGTCGGCCAGCAGCTCCCGCGCGTACAGCTGCTCCACGTGCTGGGAGAGGACCAGCACCGGCAGCCCCGGCCGGTCCCGCCGGGCGGTGAGCGCGCACTGCAGCCCCTCGTCGGTGTGCGTGGGCGGCAGCCGTACGTCCACCACCGCCACGTCCGGCTCCAACTCGGCCAGCGCCCGGGTGAGTTCGGGGCCGGTCTCGACGGCGGCCGCGATCTCGAAGTCGTAGGCCTCCAGCAGCCGGACCAGCCCGTCGCGCAGCAGGAACAGGTCTTCGGCTAGGACAACGCGCACGGAATCTCCATGGTGACCATGGTGGGGCCGCCCGCGGGGCTGCTGACGGCCAGGACGCCGTCGAATGTACCGAGCCGCCGCTCGACCCCGGCGAGTCCCGACCCGGCGCCGATGACCGCGCCGCCCCTGCCGTGGTCGGTGACCGAGATCCGCAGCATGCCCGTGCCCTCCGGCACGTGATGCAGGTCGACCCAGATCCGGTCGGCGCCGGAGTGCTTGACCGCGTTGGTGAGCACCTCGCTCACCGCGAAGTACGCGGCCGCCTCCACCGGTGCGTCCGCCCGGCCCGGCAGGTCCACGGTCACCTCCGTGGGCACCGGCAGCCGCAGCGCCAGCGCCCGTACCGCGTCCCCGAGGCCGCGCTCGGCCAGCACCGGCGGATGGATGCCCCGCACCAGGTCGCGCAGTTCCCCCAGGGCCTCCACGGACGCCTGCCGGGCCTGCGCGAGCAACTGCTTCGCCTTCTCCGGATCCTTGTCCAGGAGCATCTCGATGGTCCCCAGGTCCATGCCCATGGCGACCAGCCGGGCCTGGGCCCCGTCGTGCAGATCCCGTTCGATCCGGCGCAGCTCGGCCGCCGAGGTGTCCACCGCGTCCTTCCGGGTCTCGGTCAACACCCGTACGCGCTCGACGAGTTCGCCCTGACCGGTGTCGAGGACGGCGCGGGTGAGCTTGAAGTGGACGGTCAGCAGGGCCGGGGCGTAGCGGTAGGCGGCGACGAGGATGACGGCGCCGAGCCCGGCGGCGGCGAACGCGGTGGCCTGCCCGCTGACCGGCACGAAGCCGTACCAGTACGGCCCGTACTTCCCGTACGGCCCGCCCGTCATGGTCCGCCACAGTCCCGCCGCCAGCGCGAACCCCTCGAAGGGATAGAACACGAGCACCGCCGGCAGCAGCGCCGTCACGAACCCGGCCGTCATGTCCACCAGCAGCCACAGCACGTCCCGCCCGACCTGCGGGTCCTGGAGCAGTGCGAGGGTGCGGGTCCAGGGGTTGGCGTTCGCCGGCACCGGCCGGTACGCCGACGGGATCCGCACCCCGCACCACTCGTACGCGAGCCGCCGCCGCACGTCCGCCACGTCCCGCACACCGCCGAGGATCCAGGGGGTCGTGAGGATGCCGAGGCCGGTCGGGATCAGCGCGACGGAGACCGCCGTCAGGACAAAGCAGAGGATCGAGATCGCCGGCATCACCAGCGCCAGCACCAGCCCCCGCACGGCGGCCAGCAGCACCTCACGGACCCTGCCGCGAAAACCGCCGCTGTTCGTGTTCGTCGTCATGCGGCCAGTCTGTCCGACCACCTCTCCACGGGTCACTGGCCCGAAGCCCCATGTGAGGGGGTGGTGCTACGTACACCCTGGGGACTGCAGCGCCCCGTCAGGGGCGCGGGGCTGTGTCCGACATGCGGCTCCGCCGCGTGGGCGCGACAAGCCCCCACCGACCCGCGGCTTGATCACGACCCTCCTGCCGGAAGGCCGAGCACCCTCGCTTCGACATCCCGGTCCAGCCCCTTGACCGTACGGTCCGGCCGGAGCGGTGCCTCGCCACCGGCCCCCCGGAGCCACCCCCACGTATCCGCCACGGTCTCCGAAGCCGAACGGCACACCAGCCCCGTCGCCACCGCCCGCGACACGTCCATGCGATGCACGGCGTCGTGCAACTCGCTCCCCGGCGGCACCCACACCGGCAGCTGGACCCACGGCTCGATCCCGGCGGCGAGGATCACCTCGGGGTCGGTCCAGCGGAGCTCCGCGGCCGAGCCCGTGACCTCGCGGCACGCCTCCAGCAGCGCGCCCATCGTGGTGTGGCCGGGCGGGCCGACCAGGTTGTACGGCCCCGACAGGCCCCGCTCGACCGCGCCCAGGGTCCACTCGGCGAGGTCGCGGGCGTCCACGAACTGGACGGGCAGGTCGTGCGGGCCCGGTGCCAGCACCGGGCCGCCCCGGGCGATCCGGTTCAGCCACCAGGGCAGCCGGCCGACGTTCTCGTACGGCCCGAGGATCAGCCCGGCCCGCACCAGCACCGAGCCGTCCGCGCCGAAGGACTCCACGGCGGCCAGCTCACCGCCCAGCTTGTCCTGCGCGTACTCGGTCGGCCCGGCGTCGGCCGCGGCCCCCGTCACCAGGGCCGCGTCCTCGGCGAAACCGGCCGGGCGCGGCCAGTCGTACACCGAGCAGCTCGACACGTACGCGTACCGTCCCGCGCGGTCCCGCAGCAGCCGTGCCGTCTCCCGCACGGCACGGGGCGCGGCCGACCAGGTGTCGACGACCGCGTCCCATTCGGTGCCGTCGGCGAGGGCGGCGAGACCGTCGGGTGCGGTGCGGTCGCCGTGCAGCGCGCGCACGCCCGGCGGGGGCCGGTGCTGTCCCCGGTGGAAGACGGTCACCTCCCAGCCGCGCCCCAGCGCCGCCGTCACGACGGCCCGCCCCACGAACTCGGAACCACCCAGTACGAGAAGTCTCATGCCGGTGATCGTGCCCGGAGGGGACGCCGGACGGAACGGGACTCTGCCGAGGGCAGAGCGGCTCGTCAGCGGCCGGTCGGCGGGGTGTACTTGTAGCCGACCCGGCGGACCGTCTGGATCGCGCCCCGGTGCTCCGCGCCGAGCTTGCGGCGCAGGCGGGCGACGTGGACGTCGACCGTGCGGCCGTCGCCGACATGGCCGTAGCCCCAGACCGTGGTGACCAGCTGATCGCGGGTGTGCACCCGGTTCGGGTGCGCGACCAGATGGGCGAGGAGCTCGAACTCCAGGTAGGTGAGGTCGAGTTCGCGCCCGTCGACCTGGGCGGTGCGCTGCCCGGAGTCGACGGTGACGAGCGGCCGGGTGCCGCTCGTGGCCCGCTCGGCCGGTGTGTCGATCTGCTCCTGCGCGTCCGGCACCGCGACGGGCAGGAACGGCGGCCGCTGGTCCGCCGGCACCAGCACCAGATAGCCGATCATCGGCGGCTGGCCCGGCAGGGTGGGCAGGGTGTGCTGCGGGGCGGGCAGCCAGGTGGCCCCCGGCGGCAGGAAGTCCGCCATGTCCACCACCTCGTCCCGGTCGACGGCACGCAGCCGGTGCCGGCCGGCGGAGGAGGCGTGGGCGGAGGCGGGGGAGAGAGAACGAGTGGTCGCCATGAGACGTCAGCTCTTTCGCGCGAGGAGTTCGTCGGTCGGGACGACGGCCGCGATTCGTGGTCGGGCGCGCCGGGACGTTCTGCGTTTCGCGCTGGCCGAAGGCCGGGGTGTACGGCTTTAGAGGGCCCGCGCGTTCATCGCGCGGCAACACACCCGGTCGAAGTCGTGGTGCTGACGGGAAGGCCAGAAGGGCTCGAGGTCATGGCGACCCGTCGCGGTGTACTTCTGGTAGCTGACCATGCGCCCATTGAAGCAGACACAGCCCGGAAACAGGACCCTCCTCTCACTGCTTGGACGCGCCCCTGGCGGGATCCTGATGCTGCCCGTCTCATCCCACCAGGCGTTTGTGCCAGGTCAGCGGGGTGAGCTCGATCGCCTTGTCCGGATTGCCGTCCCACACTGCGGACAGCCCGGCGGCGGCGAGGGCGGCCACCACCGCGCGGCCGACGGCCGTGGTGGTCCCCGCGGAACCGTCGAAGCCGCCGTAGTAGAGGCTGAGGCCGTGGCCCTCGGCGGCGGAGCGGGTGCCCTGGTGGTGGAAGAAGACGAAGCCCCGGGTCCTGCCCGCGTCCTCGGCCTCGGCGCCGATCTCGGCCATGCCGCAGGAGCGGCAGCAGGTGAAGTCCTCGCGGGCGACGACGCCTTCGCGCTCCAGGGCCGTGAACGCCCGTGTCAGCCGGTCCGGGTCGGTGAGCCCGGCCCACGTCCGCTGCTCCGCCACCCGCGCCACCCAGAGCCGCTCCACGATCTCGCGCGCCTGGGCCGAGGAGACCGGCGCGGCGCCCTCCCGGTCGTCGTCCGCCATCAGGTCCACGGTCTCCTGGACGAGCCGGTCGATCCCCAGGTAGCCGTCCCGGAGCTGGGCATGCACCTGCTCCTCGGCGCGGGCCGCCACGTCGGCCGCGAGCGCGGGTACCTCCTCGCGCGGCGGCACCGGGACCGGTTCCCAGGCCACGCCCGCGTCCCAGCCGTCGTCCTCCCGCGCCCAGCCGGCCAGCAGGTCCGCCACCCGGTCCGGGTCCGTGAGGCCGGTGCCGGAGAACTCGTCCGCGCCGCGCCGGTGTTCGAGGCGGTAGTCGCCGCCCGCCTCGTGCCACACCTGCGCGAACACCTTCGGCAGGTCCGGGACGCGCTGGGCGATCAGGAAGCGGTTCCCGGTCGCGCCGAGCCCGTGCACCGCCTGCCGTAGCTCGTCCGGCGAACTCCACAGGTACCTCTGCCCGTTCTCCGTCCAGGCGTTGACGGCGAGCACCTCGTCGATCTCCATGCGCCCACCATGGCACGCGCCACCGACAACGCCGCAGGGGCGCCCACCGTGACGGTGGACGCCCCTGCGGGGAGAGCGCGGATCAGACCTGGCCGGCCTTGTCCAGGGCGGTGCAGCAGGTGTCGACGATCAGCCGGGTCACCAGGTACGGGTCGACGTTGGCGTTCGGGCGGCGGTCCTCGATGTAGCCCTTGCCGTCCTTCTCGACCTGCCACGGGATACGGACCGAGGCACCGCGGTTGGAGACGCCGTAGGAGTACTCGTTCCACGGGGCGGTCTCGTGCAGGCCCGTCAGACGGTCGTCGATGCCGGCGCCGTAGTGCTTGACGTGGTCGAGCGGCTTGGAGCCCTCGCCGAGGGACTCGCAGGCGGTGATGATCGCGTCGTAGCCCTCGCGCATCGCCTTGGTGGAGAAGTTGGTGTGCGCGCCGGCGCCGTTCCAGTCGCCCTTGACCGGCTTGGGGTCGAGGGTGGCGGAGACGCCGAAGTCCTCGGCGGTGCGGTAGAGCAGCCAGCGGGCCACCCACAGGTGGTCGGAGACCTCCAGCGGGGAGACCGGGCCGACCTGGAACTCCCACTGGCCGGGCATGACCTCGGCGTTGATGCCGGAGATCGCCAGACCCGCCTTGAGGCAGTTGTCGAGGTGGGCCTCGACGATCTCGCGGCCGAAGATCTCGTCGGCGCCGACACCGCAGTAGTAGCCGCCCTGGGGGGCCGGGAAGCCGCCCTCGGGGAAGCCCAGCGGACGGGCGCCGTCGAAGAAGGTGTACTCCTGCTCGATGCCGAAGATCGGCTCCTGCGCGGCGAACTTCTCCGCGACCTCGACCAGCGCGGCACGCGTATTGGAGGAGTGCGCGGTGAAGTCGATGTCCAGGACCTCGCACAGGACGAGTACGTCGTCGCCGCCGCGGATCGGGTCCGGGCAGGTGAAGACCGGCTTCAGCACACGGTCCGAGGAGTGCCCCTCGGCCTGGTTCGTGGAGGACCCGTCGAAGCCCCAGATCGGCAGCGCGTCGAGACCGGCGGGGGCGCCCGCGATGATCTTCGTCTTCGAACGCAGCTTGGCCGTCGGCTCGGTGCCGTCGATCCAGATGTACTCAGCCTTGAAGGTCACGGGCCACATCCTTCGGGGTGGGTCGGGCGCACTTGCGGGTGCAGTGGCGCTACGGCACTGGGGCGCCTCGGTGTTGCCCGGCAGCCTGTCAACAGGCGATTTCCCGATCATTGCTCGAATGTGAACCCGGTGTTACCTGGCGGTTCTGTGGTGCGACTCACGTTGTGAGACGCGGGCGGGCGGGGTACGGAGCCCATTTCGGGCGCCGTGCACGGCGGCCGCCGGCTTTCCCTCCGTGAAAGCCGGCGGCCGAGCCGTAACCCGCCTCGTCGATCAGCCGACCTTCTGGATCAGGGCCCGGCGGATCAGGAACTTGCCGGGCTCCCGGACCTGTTCGAAGGCGGCGTTGTTGAGCAGCACGCAACTGCCGGACACCGAGGTGACCTTCACCGTCGTGGACTTGTTGTTGTCCAGGTTGGTGACCTTCAGCGTGGTTCCCGCCGGGAACTGGTTGCTGGAGGCGGCCGGGGCGCCGGCCTCGCCGGACAGCGTGACAGTCGAGCCGTTGCAGACCTGCTGGCCCGCGGCGGCGCCGCCTCCGGTGTTCCCGGTGGCCGCGCTCTTCGAGGGCGCCGGCGTGGCGGCCTGCTGGCCCGTCTGACCGGTCTGGCCCGTCTGCGCACCGCCCGCCGCCTGGGAGCCCTGAGCCGACTCCCCAACGACGCAGCCGGACGCCTTCTGCTGGACCTTGATCTGCGCGATCACCGCTTCGCGGTTGGTGATCCGGGCCGCCGACTGGGAGTCCGGGTTCGCCTTCTGGTCCGCGATGAACTTCTGGTTGTTGCCGAGGGCGGTGGCCAGCCCCGAGCAGACCGTCGAGTCCGCGGCCGACGACAGGGTCTTCGCGTTCTGCGGGGTCTGCGAAGCGTTCGAGGTGGACGCCAGGACGAAGGCCCCGCCGCCGGCGACGGCTGCGGCGCCGACCAGCAGTGCGATCGACTTCTTGGCGCCGAGAGTTCTCCTACGCGACATGCGCGCCTCCTGAAGAGGGGTGGGGGAGCGTACGCCGCTATGTACGAGGTACCGAACGCCGTTACTCAGCGGTTACAGGAGTCACTGAAGTAACGTACGTCACATCGGAGTTGAGGGAGATTCAACTCCTGCTCCTGGCCAGCGCTTCCTGCACGGCCTCGTCGGTGCGGGCGACCAGTGCCGTCCCGTCGTCCGCGGTGATGATCGGCCGCTGGATGAGCTTCGGGTGCTCGGCGAGCGCCGTGATCCAGCGGTCGCGCGCCGCCTCGTCGCGCGGCCACCCCTTCAGTCCCAGCTCCTTCGCCACCGCCTCCTGGGTACGGGTGATGTCCCAGGGTTCGAGCCCGAGCCGTTCCAGCACGGCCCTGATCTCGCCCTCGCCCGGCACGTCCTCCAGATAACGGCGGACGGTGTAGTCGGCTCCCTCGGCATCGAGCAGGCCGATCGCGGTACGGCACTTCGAGCAGGCCGGGTTGATCCAGATCTCCATACCGGCCACGGTAGCCACACCGCCGCGCCCGCCGGCCGCACCGGTGACCCCGCAACGCGGACGGATCACCCTCGGTGGCCTTTTTCCCTATCGTGGTCGGACGGCGAACGGAATCGGGGGAGCGATGCGGGTCCTGATGGCGACGACGACGGCGGCATCGGACGGCGGGCAGGACGCCGTACGAGATCTGTACCGATGGCTGCGCGAGGATCCGGACGTGCGCCGCTCGGCCAGGCCCGCCCTGGTGTCCGCACCGGACGCGGCGGAGCAGCGCCCGGGCACCGCCATGGGCGCGGTCGAGATCATCGAGCTGGTCCTCGGCCAGGGCTTCTCGGCGCTGAACCTGGCGCTCGCGTACGCCGCCTGGCGCGGCCAGCGGCCGGCCGCCCCGCCGATCGTCATCCAGCTCGGGGATGGCCGGTCCGTCACCGTGCACGACGGCTCCGCCGAGACCGTACGCCGCATCGTCGCCGCCCTGGAGGAACCGGCCGGCCGGCCGCAGGACGCGGCGGACGCGGCGGACGCGGCGGACCCGGACGGGACCGGGGCGGGAACGCCGGGAACCCCGGGAGGGTCGTGATGGGCCTGCCCGACCCGGTCGGCTCCCGCGCGCTGCTGATCGGCGTGAGCGACTACGCCACCCTGCCCGGACTGCCCTCCGTGGCCGACGGCGTCGACGACCTCGCGGCCCTGCTCCGCGCCGCCGACCTGTGGGGACTGCGCCGCCCCAACTGCCGCGTCCTGCACGATCCCGCGTCCCCGGAAGCGGTCCTGGACGCCGTCCACGACGCCGCCACCGAGGCGACCGACCTGATGCTGGTGTACTTCGCGGGCCATGGACTGGTGTCCCAGGACGGCGACCTGTACCTGGCCCTGCCCCGCGCGGACGCGAGCAGGCTCTACCGGGCGGTGCCCTACGACGCGATCCGCCGGATGCTGGTGTACGAGTGCGACGCGCCCCGCAAGGTCGTCATCCTCGACTGCTGCTACGCCGGCCGGGCGATGACCGGCCACCTGGGAGCGGACGGCACGCTCGCCACCCTGGCCGAGGCGGACGGCACCTATCTGATGACGGCCTCGACCGAGACCAGGACGGCCTGGGCGCCGGAGGGGGAGAGGTACACCGCGTTCACCGGCGAACTGATCGCCGCGCTCGGCCGGGGCGTGCCCGGCGGGGCCGAACTCCTGCAGATGGACACCCTGTTCTGGCACGTCCACCGGGAACTCACCGCCAAGTCCAGACCGAAGCCGCAGCAACGCGCACGCAACGGCGGACACGGCATCACGCTCGTACGGAACCGGTGGACCGAGAGCGGGACGGGCGCGGCGGGCACCGGTGGGGTGGGTGTGGCGGGGACCGGAAACGGGGTGGACAGGGCAGGCGCCGGTGGAGTGGGTGTGGCGGGTAGTCGGGAGGGTGCGGCGGCTGGTGGGGAGGGGCCGGCGCAGCCCGTCCCGACGGCGGTGCCGCTCAACCGGGCGCCCGCCGGCGCGCCGGCCCATCACCGCGTCCCCGTCGGTGAACTCCTCGCCGTCCTGCACACCAGCCTCGGGGACATCGCGCTGCGGCTCCTGCCGGACCACGCGCCCGACACCGTAAAGAACTTCGTCGAACTCGCCGAGGGGAAGCGGGAGTGGACCGATCCGCTCAGCGGCCGCAGAACCCGGGCCAGGCTCTACGACGACACCGTCTTCCACCGGGTGATCGAAGGGTTCATGATCCAGGGCGGCGACCCGCTGGGAACCGGAACGGGCGGCCCCGGCTACCGGTTCCGGGACGAGTTCCACCCCGACCTGAAGTTCGACAGGCCGTACCGGCTGGCGATGGCCAACGCCGGCCCGAACACCAACGGCTCGCAGTTCTTCATCACCGTGGCACCCACCACCTGGCTGAACCGCAAGCACACCATCTTCGGCGAGGTCCTCGACGCGGCCGGCCGGCAGGTCGTCGACGCCATCGCCGCGACCCCCACCGGGTCGGGCGACCGTCCTCGTGGGGATGTCGTCCTGCGCGGCGTCAGCGTGCTCGGATCCGGCCACGGGCGGGAGACCGACGGCTAGCCTTGTTCGAATTTCTGCGGCCCCACGCGCACCATCCGAAACCGCTGAACCGGAACCTCAATTCCCTTCATCACCTGCTGTTTTGACGGATCGTTCAGGACCCACGATTGTCAGTGGCGGCCAGTACACTGGAAGCAGTGTTCGAGAGAGTCGCCGGGGTGTCCGGAGGCCCTCTGACCGCGACAGGAGGATGCCTGTGCCCGCTGCCGCACTGAAGCCGAAGCCGTTGCCGACCCAGTCCACCGCGAAGCGTGCCGTCCTGCTCGACTCGCCCTACGCGCCGGCGGAGAAACGCCCGCTGCCGGCCGGGCGGCCACGCGAGTGGTACGTCACGCACAACCGCCGCCTCAAGGCCATGCGCCTCGCCATCGCCCTGCTCGACTCCGGCGTCTACCTGCCCAACCAGGCGCGCGACGAGACGATCCGGAGCACGGCGCTGAGCATCGGCGTCCATCCGCCGTCGGACACCACGTGCCACATGGTGCGGGCGCTGATGCGCTACTCACGGTGAGCCGGTGGCGCCGGGTGCCGTGTGTCCGACGCGGCTCCCGGCGCCCTCGTCACCGGGGGCTCCCGCCCCCGGTCACCCGTTCGCTGGCCCCGGCATGCGGACCCCCTTGGTACGCCCTTCACTGCGATCAGCAGGTGTCGGAGGGAGCAGTCGACACAGGGGAGCGCCGTATGACCACACCGGCCGAGCGTGCCGCCCGCGGCAAGGCCGCGCGCAAGCGCGCTCCCCGCTCCGCGCACGCCTTCTGGCTGCCCTCCGTCGACCGGCCCGACCCCGTCGCCGTACTGGAGCGGCAGGGCCGTGACCGGGTGCCCGAACTGCTGCCCATCCGGTACGGGCGGATGGCCGCCTCGCCCTTCGCGTTCCTGCGGGGCGCGGCCGCCGTGATGGCCGCCGACCTCGCCGGCCGGCCGCACACCGGACTCACCGTGCAGCTGTGCGGCGACGCGCATCTGCTGAACTTCGGGCTCTACGCCTCCCCGGAGCGGACCCTGGTCTTCGACCTCAACAACTTCGACGAGACGTTCCCCGGGCCCTTCGAGTGGGACGTCGAACGGCTCGCCGTCTCGGTCGCCGTCGCCGCCCGCGAGAACGGGCACAGCGACGTGCGGGCGCGGGCGGCGACCCGGGCGGCGGTGGCCGCCTACCGGACCGCCATACGGCGGCTGGCCGGGCTCGGCGAACTCGCCGTCTGGCACGAGCGGGTCGACGCCGACGGGCTGCCGCACCTGGTCCGCTCCGCGCGCCGCCGGTGCCGGATCGAGGACAGCCTGACCCGGGCCCGGCGCCGTACCAGCCTGCACGCGCTCGGCACGCTCACCGAGGTGGTCGGCGGCCGGCGCCGCATCATCCAGGACCCGCCGCTCCTCGAACCCGCCGGCGCCCCCGACATGGCCTCGCTGCGCAAGATCTTCAGCGACTACCGCTCCACCCTCGCCGGGGAGCGCCGGCTCCTCCTCGACCGCTACCGCTTCGTCGACGCGGCCCGCAAGGTCGTCGGCGTCGGCAGTGTCGGCACCCGCTGCTTCATCGTGCTGCTGGCCGGCCGGGACGCCGACGACCCGCTGTTCCTCCAGATCAAGGAGGCCCGCAAGTCCGTGCTGGAGCAGCATCTGCCGAACGGGCCGTACGCCCACCCGGGCCACCGGGTCGTCGCCGGACAGCGACTGCTTCAGGCCGCCGGGGACATCTTCCTCGGCTGGATGACGGGCCCCCAGGGCCGTGCCTTCTACTGGCGCCAGCTGCGGGACATGAGGGGCTCCGCCGAGATCGCCGCCATGGACCCGAAGGGCCTGCGCGGCTACGCCGCCCTGTGCGGTACGACCCTGGCACGCGCCCACGCCCGCTCCGGTGACCGCATCGCCATCGCCGCCTACCTGGGCGGTACCGACACCTTCGACCACGCGATCACCGACTTCGCGCTCGCCTACGCCGACCAGACCGCCACCGACCACGCCGTCCTCGACGCGGCCGTCACGGCGGGCGTCCTGGCGGCGGCACCCGGGGTCTGAGCCGGCCCCGTCCACTGGTGCGGGGGCTCCCGTCATGCGGGCGGTCCCGAAAACGGGATGCACGCCGAGTGACCGGATCCCTACGCTGGAGATGCGTTCCGGAGCGGTCCACCACCGCTTTCCCCAGGGCCGACCGCGTCCCGGGGACTCGGGGCTACTCTGCTACGCACCGACGGACGGCCGCCCGTCCCCCGCGTGCCGTCGGATCCGTCGACCGCTCACACACCCACGCCACGGAGACCCGTCATGGGCACCATCGTCCTATCCGGAACTGTCGTTCTGGTCATCCTCGGATTCGGAAACCACAACTGGTGGCTCGCCGCCGTCGCCCTGCTCTTCCTGTACGTCCACTACGGGCGCGGCTCGTCGTCGGCATCCTCGTCGGGCAGTCCGTCCGGCGGGGGCGGGGGCATGCCGAACGACTACAAGACGTACCGCGACCGCCGTGACCGTCAGGCCAAGTGGGAGCGCCGCTACCGGCGCGAGCGCCCTCTGGAGGTCCGGCGTCAGCAGCGGAACAAGGGTCAGTAAGGACCCGTAGGCGGGTGTCCCCGGCCGGTCAGAGGCCGGGGGCGCCCCACACCGGGAACCAGCGGCTGAGGTCCTGCTCGATCCGCAGGTCGTTCGCGAGGGTCGCCTTCACCTGCAACTCCAGTGCGCTGTCCCGCCGTTCACCGGACCCGGGCAGTGGCGCGAAGGGGTAGAACGTCGCCCGCTTGTAGAGATAGACGAGCGCGAGCCTGCGCCCGCGCTCGTCCTCGAAGGAGGCCAGGGAACAGAGCAGTTGCGGGCCGAAGCCGTTGACCTCCATCGAACTGTTCACCGCGTGCAGGTCGTTGACCAGCTGCGGAAGCTGGTCCGGGGTGCGCCGCGAGACCAGCCAGGAGTAGCCGTAGTCGTCCTGGTGCAGTTCGACCGGGGAGTCGCCCCGGTCGGCGTCCGCGTCGAGCAGCGCCTGCACCTCGCGGTGGGTCTGCTCGAAGGCCGCGCCCTCCACGGTGGCGAAGCACACCGCTCCCAGGCCGGTCGGCCGGAACCCGGCCGCCGCCTCCAGGGTCACCGCCGCCGACGGCAGCGCGAACAACTGGTCCAGGTCGGGAGCGACGGGCTTGGTGCGGCCGAGCAGGATGTCCAGGAACCCCATGCTCACCCGGCCTTCCCGGGCGTCGCCGCCTCACCCAGCTCCGCCGAGATCCGCCCCAGCTGCTCCAGCCGTGCTTCCAGGGTCGGGTGGGTGGAGAAGAAGCGCTCGATGCCGGGCTCCTTGCCGGTCGCCGGGGTGAAGTAGAACGCGTTGAAGGCCTGGGCGGTCCGCAGGTCCTTGGTCGGGATCCGGGCGATGTCCCCGGAGACCTTGGTGAGCGCCGACGCCAGCGCGGAGGGGCGCCCGGTGAGCTGGGCGGCCGCCCGGTCGGCGGCCAGCTCCCGATACCGGCTCAGTGCCCTGATCAGCAGGAAACTGAGCGCGTACACGGCCGCGGAGACCCCGATCACGATGGCGAAGACGGCGGCCGTGTTCTGGTCCCGCCTGCCTCCGCCGAAGATCTGCGAGTAGAAGGCGAACCGCACGATCAGCCCCGCGATCACACCCAGGAACGACGCGATCGTGATCACGGCGACGTCCTTGTGCGCCACGTGCGACAGCTCGTGCGCGAGCACCCCCTCCAGCTCGGCGGGCTCCAGCCGCCGCAGCAGGCCCGTGGTCACGCAGACCACGGCGTGATCGGGGTTGCGCCCGGTGGCGAACGCGTTCGGCATGTCCATCTCGGACACGGCGACCACGGGTTTCGGCATGTCGGCGATGGCACACAGCCGGTCCACCACCGCATGCAGCTCGGGATACTCCTCCCGCTCTACGACCCGCCCGCGCATGGCGAACATCGCGATCCGGTCGGAGAACCAGAACTGTGCCACGAACATCGCGCCCACCAGTACGACGACCAGCAGCCACGACTTCAGCAACACGATCAACGCGGCAACGAAGCCCACGTACAACAACCCGAGCAGGAACAGCGTGACCGTCATTCGCACGGTCAGTCGCCGGTCGCTCCGGAAGCGGCTCTGCATCTGCCATCACCCCGCAGTCAGGCACTCGTCCCGCTGTCCAGTGTGCACCTGCCGGGGGCAATGAGGAGGCCCCGAACGTACCTAGTGGCGGCAAAAGGTCGCTGTGAACGCGCGGCGCCGTCGGGACGGCGACCGGGTCAGTACGGCGACCGGGTCTGTATGTACCCCAGCAGGACGATCACCGCCACCACGCACCCCAGTACCAGGACCGTGGACACCCACGACGACCGGCGTGGCTCCACCGGCCCCGGGTCCGCCCGGAACGGTACTGGGCCGGGCGGGTTCTCCTTCCAGCGCGCGGCCAGCATCCGGGCCCGCGCGGACGGCTCCTTGTGCTCCGCCCGGTCGGCCCAGCGCAGGTCGAACTCCTGCTCCTCGTCACCCTGTTGGGACATCATGGTTCCCCCGTCTCGAACATGAGTACACCCGCACGATACGACGACGCCCCCGTCCTGAGAAACCAGGAACGGGGGCGCCGAGAGCCGCGAACGGCGTCTGTCACACGTCGAAGTACAGCTCGAACTCGTGCGGGTGCGGACGCAGCTGCAGCGGGGCGATCTCGTTGGTGCGCTTGAAGTCGATCCACGTCTCGATCAGGTCCGGCGTGAAGACGTCGCCCGCGAGCAGGAACTCGTGGTCGGCCTCCAGGCGGTCGAGGACGGCCGGGAGGGAGGTCGGGACCTGCGGGACGCCCGCGTGCTCCTCGGGGGCCAGCTCGTAGAGGTCCTTGTCGATCGGCTCGGCCGGCTCGATCTTGTTCTTGATGCCGTCCAGGCCCGCGAGCAGCAGCGCCGAGAAGGCGAGGTACGGGTTGCCGGAGGAGTCGGGCGCGCGGAACTCGACGCGCTTGGCCTTCGGGTTCGAACCCGTGATCGGGATACGCATCGCGGCCGAGCGGTTGCGCTGCGAGTACACCAGGTTCACCGGGGCCTCGAAGCCGGGCACCAGGCGGTGGTACGAGTTCACCGTCGGGTTGGTGAAGGCGAGCAGCGACGGGGCGTGCTTGAGGATGCCGCCGATGTAGTAGCGGGCGGTGTCCGACAGGCCCGCGTAGCCGGCCTCGTCGTAGAACAGCGGGTCGCCGTTGGCCCACAGCGACTGGTGCACGTGCATGCCCGAGCCGTTGTCTCCGAAGATCGGCTTCGGCATGAAGGTCGCGGTCTTGCCGTTGCGCCAGGCCACGTTCTTCACGATGTACTTGAAGAGCTGCAGGTCGTCGGCGGCCGCGAGCAGCGTGTTGAACTTGTAGTTGATCTCCGCCTGGCCGGCGGTGCCCACCTCGTGGTGCTGGCGCTCGACCTTCAGGCCGTTCTTCTCCAGCTCCAGGGAGATCTCGGCGCGCAGGTCGGCGAAGTGGTCGACCGGCGGGACCGGGAAGTAGCCGCCCTTGTAGCGGACCTTGTACCCACGGTTGTCCTCCAGGGCGCCGGTGTTCCAGGCACCCGCCTCGGAGTCGATGTGGTAGAAGGACTCGTTCGCGGTGGTCGCGAAGCGGACGCTGTCGAACACGTAGAACTCGGCCTCGGGGCCGAAGTACGCGGTGTCGGCGATACCGGTCGACGCGAGGTACGCCTCCGCCTTCTTCGCCACGTTGCGCGGGTCACGGGAGTACTGCTCGCCCGTGATCGGGTCGTGGATGAAGAAGTTGATGTTGAGCGTCTTGTCGCGGCGGAAGGGGTCGACCCGGGCCGTCGACAGGTCCGCGCGCAGCGCCATGTCGGACTCGTGGATCGCCTGGAAACCACGGATCGAGGATCCGTCGAAGGCGAGCTCCTCGTCCGGGTCGAACGCATCGACGGGCACCGTGAAGTGCTGCATGACGCCCGGCAGGTCGCAGAACCGGACGTCGACGAACTTGACGTCCTCGTCAGCGATGAACTTCTTGGTCTCGTCGGCGTTCTGGAACATCCAGCTCCTCCTACTTCCGGGCGTTCCCGCGCCGGGGTGGTAGTTCGTTCGTGCGGCCAGTGCGGTGGCACACGCTGTCCTCGACCCTAGGGACGGGTGATTTCTCGGGCGTGACCCATTTGTTTCGCTGAAGTTAACCGGCCTTGTTCCACCGTAGCCCCGGGGCACCCCGCCGGACCCCGGGAGTTTGCCCGGGCAGTACCGTGTTCGGGTGGACAACAGGCAAGCAATCGGATCGTGGCTCTCGGGACCCCGCGCGGCCATGGAAGAGGCCGGTGCGGAGTTCGGGTACCGGGGCGAGCAGCTGGGTCTGCCGGAGGACGGGCCGGGCTCCATCGCCCGTCCGGGGCGGCGGCTCGGAGCGCTGGTCGTGGACTGGGCGCTGTGCGTCTTGATCGCATACGGCCTGATCACCGACGGCTACAGCCCGGCTACCGGCAACTGGGCCCTGCTCGTCTTCTTCGTCCTGGGGGTCCTGACCGTCGGTACGCTCGGCTTCACGCCGGGTAAGCGGCTGTTCCGGCTGCGGGTGGTCGGCGTGGGGACGGGGCGGGTGCAGCCGCTGCGCGCGCTGGCCCGCACGGCGCTGTTGTGCCTCGCGATCCCGGCGCTGGTGTGGGACCGCGACGGCAGGGGGCTGCACGACCGGCTGGCGAAGACCGTCGAGGTGCGGATCTGACTGCGGGCCGGTGAGGGCTGATCGCGCGGTTCCCCGCGCCCCTGACGGGGCGCCGTAGTCGCGTCAGCTACATAGCTGCGGCCAGTCGTGCCGCAGGGGCGATGGGGGTCCCCCGCTCGAGCGAAGCCGAGAGTGAGGGAGGGTGGGCGCGGCGGCACCCTGCAAGCGCCGGTAAGCGTCTCCACCCCACCCCCGGCTCACCGTCTCCGCAGCAGCCGGGCCAGTACGTCCCGCAGTTCTCCCTCCGGGTCCGGTACCGCCTCCTGCGAGCGCCAGGCCACGAATCCGTCCGGCCGCACCAGCACCGCGCCGTCCGCCGTCGTGCCGTGTGCCGCCGCCCAGTCCATGCCCTCCCCGTCGTGGACGAGGTCCGCTCCCGCCGCCCCGATCCGGTACGTGTCCAGGCGTAGCCGCTCCGTGTCCGCGATCCGGCGGGCGGCCGCGTGCCAGGCCCCGCCGGCCGCCGAGCCCGCGTCGCTGAGCAGCACCAGGGACCGCTCGTACAGGTCGAGCGTGGAGAGCCGTTCGTCCGCGCGGCGCAGCCACAGGTGGGGGGCCCGGCTGCCCGGCTGCCCGGTCAGGTTCATCCCATCGGGTACGACCGGCCGGCCGGGGTCCGCGCCGGCGACCGCGCCCTTCGGGTACCGGTAGCCGAGGACGATGTTGAGGATGCCGCCGCGCTTGCCGGCGCCGATGCCGGGCGCGGGCGCGAAGCCGGGGTGGCTGTGCTCCACCGAGCGGGCCGAGGCGCGGGCGCTGGTGGCCAGGGCGACCGGGCGGCGCTCGGCGTCGTAGGACTCCAGCAGCCCGGGGCCGGCCCAGCCGTCGAGGACGGCCGCCAGCTTCCACGCCAGGTTGTGCGCGTCCTGGATGCCGGTGTTGGAGCCGAACGCGCCGGTCGGGGACATCTCGTGCGCGGAGTCGCCGGCCAGGAAGACCCGCCCGGACCCGTACCGTTCGGCGACCCGTTCGGCGGCCCGCCAGGAGGCGCGGCCGGTGATCTCGACGTCGAGGTCGGGGACGCCGACCGCCCGGCGGATGTGCCGGGTGAGCCGTTCCTCGGTGAACTCGTCGAGGGTTTCGCCGCGTTCGGGGTGCCAGGGGGCGTGGAAGACCCAGTGCTCCTTGTTGTCGACGGGCAGCAGCGCGCCGTCCGCCTCGGGGTCGGTGAGGTAGCAGCAGATGAACCGCCGGTCCCCGACGGTGTGGGCGAGCAGCTTGGAGCGGAAGGTGATGCTGACGTTGGCGAACAGGTCGCCGGGGCCCGTCTGGCCGATGCCGAGCCGGCCCCGGACCGGGCTGCGCGGGCCGTCGGCGGCGACCAGGTAGTCCGCGCGGACGGTGTACATCCGGTCGGAGTCACGGTCGCGGACGTACGCCGTCACCCCTTCGGGGCCCTGCTCGAAGGACTCCATCTCGTGGAAGTAGCGCAGGTCGCCGGTGAGGGACTCGGCCGCCTGGCGGAGCACGGGTTCGAGGTCGTTCTGGCTGCACAGGCACCACCCCGTAGGGCTGAACTTCGCGATTCCGCCGCCCGGGTCGATCTCCTTGAACAGCCATTCGCCGGCGTCGCCGACCAGCGTCGGGGTCTGCAGGATGCCGTGGTTGTCGGCGAGGAGTGAGGCGGCGGACTTGATGGCGGGCTCGATGCCGGCCTTCCGGAACAGCTCCATCGTCCGCACGTTGTTGCCCCGGCCGCGTGGATGGATCGAGGTCCCGGAGTGCCGTTCGACGAGCATGTGGCGTACGCCGAGGCGCCCCAGGAAGAGGGACATGGACAGGCCCACGAGGGAGCCGCCCACGACGAGGACGGGGACCTGGTGATCGGTTCTCTGCTGCAACGGGGACTCCAGGGGCGGGTGGTGGTGCGTCAGGTGCGTTGGAACTTCCATGCCCCTTCCGGAGGGGTTCCGCGTGCTCAATCACCCACCTGGTTCACGCGAGTCGCGCGCTTCCGAGGACCGGCACAGGATCAAAAAGCGCTGACGCCGCGTCATCGGCGAAGGCGCAGGCCGCTGCCCCCGCGAAGGAGATGTGCGAAGCATGACGACGATCTCGGAAAAGGTTTCGGAAAAGCTGACCCGCCCGGTGTCGAAACGGGTCTCCCAGTCCGTCTTCGACGGCTCCCGGCTCCGGGTCGTCCTGCTGGTGGACGTCTACGACGGCGCGCAGCAGCAGTTCCTGGAGTCCTACGAGCAGCTGTGCAAGCAGGTCGCCCAGGTGCCCGGTCACGTCAGCGACCAGCTCTGCCAGTCGATCGAGAACGCCTCGCAATGGCTGATCACCAGCGAGTGGGAGAGCGCCCCGCCGTTCCTCGCCTGGGTGAACAGCGAGGAGCACGTGGAGATGGTCAAGCCGCTGCACAACTGCGTGCGCGACACCCGTTCGCTCCGCTTCCACGTCGTCCGCGAGACCGGCGGGCCGTCGGCGGACGCCGAGCGGATCCTGCAGGACGGGCCGCGGGTGGGCGACGGCGTGATCCGCCACGCGCTCACCTTCACGGTCCGGCCGGGCAGTGAGGCCAAGGTCGCGAAGATCCTCGCGGACTACGCCTCGCCCCAGGCCGAGGTCGACGACTCCACCCGGCTGTGCCGCACCTCTTTGTTCATGCACGGCAACCGGGTGGTGCGGGCCATCGAGGTGCGCGGCGACCTGATGGCCGCTCTGCGCCATGTCGCCCAGCAGCCCGAGGTGCGGGCCGTCGAGGAGGCCATCAACCCCTATCTGGAGCAGGACCGCGACCTCGAGGACCAGGACTCCGCACGGGTGTTCTTCACCCGCGCGGCGCTGCCTGCCGTGCACCACGTCAACAGCGCCGAGGAGGTGGCCGAGGGCGACCGCCACGCGCTGTACTACCCGGCCCGCCCGGGCTGCGGGATGCGGCTCGCCGAGCTGCTCGCGCAGCAGGACGAGGCCGCGGCCGAGGACCCGGCGAGCCCGGTGCTGCACAGCACGGTCTTCCAGCGCGACGACGTGGTCGTACGACTGGTCGAGCAGCGGCCCGGCACCCCCGTGGACGCCACCCCGGCCCATGCGCTGACCGCCCTGCTGGACGGCGACGCGGTGCGGATGCGGCTCCTCACCGACCGCCGCTCGCCCGACGCCTGACCCCACCACCGCCGGATCACCCTCAGGGAGGAACGTAGAGATGAAGCCCATTCCGAAGATCGTGGACCTCAGCGAGATCGAGCCCAACACGCGGCGCGGCGGCGATCTGCGCGCCATGCTCACCCCGGCCACGGTGGGTTCCACCAGCGGTTTCATGGGTGTGGCCATCGTGCAGCCGGGCGACCGCATCGCCGAGCACTACCACCCGTACTCCGAGGAGTTCGTGTACGTGGTCTGCGGTGAGATGGAGGTCGACCTGGACGGCGAGCCGCACCCGCTGCGGCCCGAGCAGGGGCTGATGATCCCCATCAACATGCGCCACCGCTTCCGCAACGTGGGCAATGTCGAGGCCCGGATGGTCTTCCACCTCGGTCCGCTGGCCCCGCGCCCGAGCCAGGGTCATGTCGACACGGAGGAGACGGAAGCCGCCGTCGCCGTGGGGCAGGTCCGGTCGTGACCCGGCGCGTGGCGGTTACGGGCATAGGCATCGTGGCTCCGGGGGGTGTGGGCGTACCGGCGTTCTGGGACTTGCTCGCCTCCGGCCGGACCGCGACGCGCGGCATCACCTTCTTCGACCCCTCCGGCCTCAGGTCGCGGATCGCCGCCGAGTGCGACTTCGACCCGGCGGCGCACGGCCTGGACGCCGAGGAGATCGAACGGGCGGATCGTTACATACAGTTCGCCCTGGTCGCCGGTGACGAGGCGGTCCGGGACTCCGGTCTCGACTTCGGCCGGGAGGACCCCTGGCGGATCGGGGTCTCCCTGGGCACGGCCGTCGGCGGCACCACCCGTCTGGAGCACGACTACGTCCTGGTGAGCGCCGGCGGCCAGCACTGGGACGTGGACCACCGGCAGGCGGGGCCCCAGCTGCACCGGGCATTCTCGCCGAGCACGCTCGCCTCCGCGGTGGCGGAACGTTTCGGCGCCCAGGGTCCGGTGCAGACCGTCTCCACCGGCTGCACCTCGGGCCTGGACGCCGTCGGCTACGCCTTCCACACCGTGCAGGAGGGCCGCGCCGACATCTGCATCGCCGGTGCCTCGGACTCCCCGATCTCCCCGATCACCATGGCCTGCTTCGACGCGATCAAGGCCACCTCCCCGAACAACGACGACCCCGAGCACGCCTCGCGTCCCTTCGACAACCGCCGTGACGGGTTCGTCATGGGCGAGGGCGGCGCGGTGCTCGTCCTGGAGGAGCTGGAGCACGCCAAGGCCCGCGGCGCGCACATCTACTGCCAGCTCGACGGCTACGCCACCTTCGGCAACGCCTACCACATGACCGGTCTCACCAGCGAGGGCCTGGAGATGGCCCGCGCCATCGAGACCGCCCTCGACCACGCCCGCCTCGACCCCACCGCCATCGACTACGTCAACGCGCACGGCTCCGGCACCCGGCAGAACGACCGCCACGAGACCGCGGCCGTGAAGAAGGCGCTCGGGCAGCACGCGTACAGCACGCCCATGAGCTCCATCAAGTCCATGGTGGGCCACTCGCTCGGCGCCATCGGCGCGATCGAGGTCGTCGCCTGCGTGCTCGCCCTGGCCCACCAGGTCGTCCCGCCCACCGCGAACTACGAGACCCCCGACCCCGAGTGCGACCTCGACTACGTGCCACGGGTCGCCCGCGAACGGCCCCTGGGCGGCGTCCTGTCCGTGGGCAGCGGGTTCGGCGGTTTCCAGTCCGCGGTGATCCTGACCCGGCCGAGAGGAAGGACAAGGACACGATGAGCGGATCCCGTCCTCGGCGGGCTGCGGTCACCGGTATCGGTGTCGTCGCGCCCAACGGAACCAGCACCGAGACCTTCTGGAAATCCGTCCAGGAGGGACGCAACGTCCTCGACAAGGTGACCCGCGACGGCTGCGAGCACCTGCCCATGAAGGTGGCGGGAGAAGTCCGTGACTTCGACCCGGAGGCCGCCGTCGAGGAACGTCTCATCGTCCAGACCGACCGCTTCACGCACTTCGCGATGGCCGCGGCCGACCTGGCACTCGAAGACGCCCGGCTCGGCCGCGGCGACACCGACGGTTCGCCCTTCGACATCGGTGTGGTCACCGCGGCCGGCTCCGGCGGCGGCGAGTTCGGCCAGCGCGAGCTCCAGCAGCTCTGGGGCAAGGGCAGCCGGTTCGTCGGCCCCTACCAGTCCATCGCCTGGTTCTACGCGGCCAGCACCGGCCAGATCTCCATCCGGCGCGGGTTCAAGGGACCCTGCTC